>JAGHTX010000065.1 GCA_018065105.1 Bacillota bacterium | reverse complement strand
CATACCAGAAGGAATCAGAATTCCTTCACACAAAATAGTTTTATCCGACAAGGATACTTCCATATTCCCTTCCAAAGAAATTATGATGTGAGCTGCACTATGTTGATGCATCTCTGGATCTTTATATTGTGTACATATCATCAGATGATTTCCGTTTTCATACATGGTAGATTTCATACTTCCCCTGCTTTCTTTTTTTCATTATTCTTTATTTCTAATTTAATGTATTTCCTTCCCAATATAGATGCAATAACTTTCTTGCATCGATGCGAGTGTTGCCATTATACAAACTATTATGATTAGATTTTCAACCAATTGACTTGAAAAAACACCTATACTAATTGGAATTAAGAATAATAGAACTCCACACATTTTATTCAGAATCGTATGTTCATAGACAAATCGTTTATATATCACAAATCCGTATACGATGTTGAAACATTTCATAAAGGCAATACAGACAATCCAAAGTACTATCCCTGATGGAATATATACAGCTTGCACTACTTTTATTATTACAATCATTGTAAAGATAGTATCTGCCAGTGTATCTAGTTGGGCTCCCAGCTTTGTTTCTTTTCCGAAATGTCTAGCAACAATTCCATCTAATACATCAGTAAATCCTCCAAGCATATACACTACATAAAATTCTTTTGAAAACATTGGGCAAAAACAGAGTACAAATGCACAAACGATTCGTGTACCAGTGATGAGATTTGCCATAATACTTCTTTCTACTGACTCTCTTTCACAAATTTCATCATTTCTTTTTCTAACAGTCTAAATACATTAGCGATTAAATAACCATCCGCAATCGCATGATTGAGTCTTACACTGACTGGCATCCTAAATCTTCCATTTTCTTCTCGATATTTTCCCCAATTGACAATAGGTAAAAAGTATAAATATCCATCGGGTAATTCTATATGCAAAGAATCATAAGATAGCCAGGATATATAAGAAGCATCAAACCAGTTTGGATGATTGATCGAATCCAATCCATACTCTCTTGTTTCTTTCGCTTTTTCAATATCTTTAAGTGCTTCTTCATAAAATTGATGGTATTCCTCATAATACTTTGTATATACGGGTGTGATAGTTTCTGTATCTTCATGAAATACGTACTGAATCGGATTAATCACTTCGTAACAAATTAATTCTTCTGTCTGCCAAAGATAAGCCATCTTATAATCATCTCTTGAATTTAGAACTTTTGATAATAGATATAAGAAATTAATATAAAATTTCGAGTTTGTTTCCTTTGAATAATGAATAAGTTCTGTTACATCCAATCGAGCGGTCATAGAAGTTGAACATTTACAATCTTGGGTAAAATGATGAAATACACCTTTTCGATAATAAGATTCTTTATCTATACTTTTATAATTCATGTATTGTCCCTCTTTCTAAAAGATACACATCGTAATCATTCCACAGATCAAACAAGGAATGAGACCAAGTCCCATACCAATAACGGCATGAACAAAATGATACTTTTTTTGATGATACGCTTTATCCATATGTTCCGTTCCTGGCAGACGAATTCGTTTTATATTTGCGAAAAGGACCCAGTCTAGAAAAAAACAATCGTACCAGTTAATCACAAACCAAATTCCATAGCTTAAAAGAAATGCACTGGTAAAATTTCTTGCTCCAGCAAGCACAACCAAGTCAGTTAAGAATACGATTGCTAGTAGAATCGCAAAGCCTTTTTTGACAGCAACCGTTGGACTAAAAGGAGCCGTTGGAATTCGTTCATGATTCTTAAAATATTCTTCTTGAATATCCTTAGGATAATCATGGATCCACCAGACAGGATTCTTACACAGAGGGATCATAATCATTCCAGTAAATACTAGGGTCACTCCTACTATTTCTATTCCATATATATACCAATTCATACAAATTTTCCTTTCTTATCATTCTAAGATGAATACATCATACCATTGGAAAACAAGAAAAAAAGTGCCTCTTTGATAACATGCATCTATCTGTTACCAAGTTACACTTTTTTATCAAATGCCTATTCAATTTTATTTTTTGTATATCACAATAAAGCTTTTTCCTTTTGAGATTTCCCGAATTGAAACAGTATGAAAGCCAACTTGTTTTCCTGCCACAATAAGCTCTTCTGGCTCAAATTTTTTATATCCAATTTGTGTATATTTAATCGTATCCAAATATTCTTTGGTGAAAAGTACATTATAAAATGACTTTCCTGGCTTTAATACTCTATAAATTTCTGACAAGCCTTTTATCGTATCACTCCAAAAATACACTGTATTTATTGTTGTTACGACATCAAAATCAGCTCCAAAAAAGCAGATAATACCTTCAAGAATCAAAAGAATTCCTATCCCAACAAATAAATATATCATTGTTTTATTTTCTATCATAAAAGGTATGCTGCCTTTATGGATAGAAGAATGGCTATAGCCGATATAATCACCATAGGAGCACATAGTAGAGGCCCTATACCAATAACTGGCAAATGTTTCTGTTCTTTATTCATTTTTAGCCTCGACTCATTTTTTATTGAAAAACAATTTTCACTTTACCCGGTGCATTCTTTTCCTCAACATCAGTAATAAGCTTTTTCACCATTTCTGCTGTTAGGATTTCATTCTCGTGGGGAGCTTCCCATTTTTTTATAGAACGTTTATAGGCAATGAAAGTAGCTCCTGGGAACAATTCTCCACTTACTTTAATCACATAACCATTATCATAAGTAATCTTTACATAATACATACTTCCACGAATGTCCACGATAGAAGCGTTTAGATTACCAAATGAACTATTATTTCTTATATTTTCCATATCTTTCCTCTTTTTTATAGTATTGCTGCTTTATAAGTTCTTATACCGATAGTCACAACAGTCATCCCCGGCCGCAACAGATTTTGTTCGTTTGAATTCTATTCCTACATAACCGGTACTGTATATGAGATCTAGCTTACACATAACTACGCTAATCTCGGGTACTCCTAGTTTTACTAACATGTTGTGTATCGGGCATACCAATATATCCATAGATGCTTTGTTTCCATTTACTCCATATATTCTACTTTTGTATCCTTTTTTTCACTACCGGCTATACTCATGATTTTTTCAATATTCTTCCAAAGAAAAATAGTTATACCAGGAATGCCTGTTACAGCCAGCATGTATTTCCTAAGCTTTTCTCCTACAACAGGTACATAGTCAAGCATCATCTTTTTTGCATCTTGCGCATCCATCTGTTCTTGGAGAGCTGTATACATTCCAGCTATAGGAAAAGCTCCTTGTTTCGTATCGATCGATGTGTCTTTATAGTTTTTTGCGTATTCTTTCGCAAAACGATTTGATTTATCATAAAGTCTTTTAGCCGTATTCTTATCAAAATTCTCAAAGAACATCGGCCGAAACAATCGTATTAATACATACATATATTTTCCTTTTTAATCTATAAACTTATCTAATTCTCTTTCTACAACATCTATCTTTTTTACTTTTGAATTCTTATGAATTTGTCCTTCCATAATAACCATTTCTATATTTCTTAGTGCTTTGATATCTTCTAAAGGATTTTTTCTTGTGACAATTAAATCGGCCATTTTACCTTTTTCAATAGATCCAGTAATAGAATCAACACCCGCTAGTCTCGCATTCAATAGCGTTGCGCTATATAGAGCAAAAGCATTAGAAACTTCACAATATTTTGTATAATAGTATAATTCTCTCCACATATCGTATTGCGTGATGTAAGGACAAGCTGTATCCGTTCCTAGTCCTACAGGAATATCATTTTTTATACAAGTTTTCGCCATATCAATAATGCCATTGAATACCACTTTTCCATTTTCCTGTTGTTCATAAGTCGCATTAGAAATGCTTCGATCAAACAATGCATAAGGTAAAGCCGGTGATATTGTTGAAACTTGGAAAGCTTTCTTTTCTTTCATCAATTCTATTATCTCATCGGTTGGCCTTGCTCCGTGTTCAATGGAATCCACTCCATTTTCTAGAGCCACTAATACCCCTTCACTGCTTTCTACATGTGCGGCAACCTTAAACCCTAGTTCATGTGCTCTTTCACAAGCAGCTTTTACAATTTCCGGTTGCATTCTTAGAACGCCTGGCTCTCCTACAACTTCAGCATCCATAACACCGCCTGTAATCATCAATTTAATTAAGTCTGGGTGATCTAATGCGATTTTATCCACATATTCAACTACCTCTTGAGGAGTGGTAGCTGTATAAGCTAAAGAGTTAGCCATATGACCACCCGGAACGGAAATAGCCATATTGCTTGCCAGAATTCTTGGACCAACTCTTTTCCCATTCTTTATTTCATCACGAATTGTTGTGTCATAATCTTTAATGCCTCCAACGGTACGAATAGTAGTGGTTCCACTCATTAGCTGCATCTTGGCATAACCAGCCACTAAGGTATGTCCAACCCAATTTGTAAGCTTATTCATTGTAACCAGCTTCACTAGTTTTACAGGATCGGATGGTTTCTTTTTAGGTTTTCCAGAACCAGCTAAGTGTACGTGCAGATTGATTAGTCCTGGCATAATATACTTACCATTTAAATCCACGATTTCATAATCACTATAATTATTATTCTTTTCTACAATTCCAACAATCTTCTTATTTTCTATTAAAAGGACATGGTCATAGATAGGAGACATATCTTTTGTTCCGTCTAGAATTATTCCATTTATAATTGCGTATCTCATATTCTTTTTTTCCTTTCTTTGTCCATTTTCAAAAAATAATACTGAATACTCTATTATTATACTCTTACTCGCTTTTCTCATTGAATAAACGCATTAAAATATTACTTTTTTTGTCAATAAGCTTAAGATTGTTTATATAACAAAAGCTACATCCACACACAGGCAATGTAGCTTATCACAATTATTTCTGATTAGAGAATATTATCAATATGTTTCCAATTTCTATTAGACTGTCTTTCTATAACAGAATCAATAGTATAGCCGTATAATAAATGACTGAAATTAGATTTGTCCAACCACCAGAAACAATCGCACGAATTCCTCTTGGCAGTTTTCTTACAATCGGCTTCAACAAAAATAAAATACCAGGACTTAATATACATAAAAATCTTGGAAGTGTTGTATTTCCCGTAAGAATTAAAAGAAACAACAATAAGAATCCAATACCTTCTCCCATGTACATAATAAAAGCCAATTTAGAAAAATAATTTAGAACAATATCTAAACTTTCTTTGAATTTGTCTTGTCCTAATAATCCAAAATACGCAAAATGACTATGATACGCTCCTCCAGCAATAATGCCTAAGCATAAGGAGAAAAACGCTACAAAAGCACAGATTTTCCATGCTTCATTCGTAATTTCTATTATGTGATAAAAACCAATACAGTATAAGAAAGCAGCCACCGGTCCGATTAAACCACCTACTTCTACTCTTTTCTTTGGCAAGTCTTTCATAACTTCAATCACTGCATCTATCACATTTTTAGTTCTGTCAACATCTTGTGGTGTATAGTAAAACAACATATCTCCGCAAAACATCAATATGGCACCTAACAGTCCAATAATAATAAATATCATTTTTTCACCTATAATAGAGCTCTTCCTATATCTCATTATATAATATAACCTAACTCTTTTGTGTTCCCTTTTATGATCATCCATTCTTCGGGTAGTTCAATTTCATAATTGGGATTAGGGAGTATGCCTTCTTTGAGACCAATCACATATTCAATAGAATCCTTTGTCCAGTTACAACCTAAGCCCACTAATTTTTCTCTTCCATATAGCGCACTCATTTCATCCCAAAAAGCACCAAT
>JAGHTX010000079.1 GCA_018065105.1 Bacillota bacterium | reverse complement strand
CATGAATACATTATATAAGAAAATAAAAACATTTTTCAACTTTGTTTGAAATTTAATAGATAACTATGATAATATAACTCTAGTTTTACTATGAAAAAGATAAGTAGAATTGTCATAATGGAAAAATTAGAGATAAAGTGGATGGTGAAAACTTTACAAAAAGACAATTTGAAGCTACTTTGGAGTGAAAATCGTATGTCGGCGATAACGATATATTGAGGGCTATTCAGAAAGAATGAATAGAACTAGGATGGTACCGCGTAATCTTTACGTTCCTAGAAATAGGGACGTTTTTTTATTGGGAGGAAAAAAGATGAAACAATTAACGGGAAATCAAGTTCGTCAAATGTTCTTAGACTACTTTGAAGGAAAAGGACACATGATCGAACCAGGAGCTAGCTTAGTTCCAAACAACGATCCAACATTATTATGGATCAACGCTGGTGTAGCAGCATTAAAGAAGTATTTTGACGGTTCAGAAAAACCACGTTGTAACCGTATTGCCAATGCGCAAAAATCAATTCGTACAAACGATATTGAAAACGTAGGAAAAACAGCTCGTCACCACACATTCTTTGAAATGTTAGGAAACTTCTCTATTGGAGACTACTTTAAAGAAGAAGCCATTCCATTCGCATGGGAATTCTTAACTAGCGAAGAGTGGATGGGAATCGATAAAGAAAAATTATATATCACTGTTTATAAAGACGACGAAGATGCATATCGTATTTGGACAACTAAGTGTATGGTGGATCCTTCTCACATCTTAAAAACAGAAGGAAACTTCTGGGAAATTGGTAAAGGTCCAGGTGGGCCAGACAGCGAAATTTTCTTCGACCGTGGAGAAAAATACGACCCAGAACACTTAGGAGAAAGAGCTTTCTTCGAAGAATTAGAAAATGACCGTTATATCGAAGTATGGAATGTTGTATTCTCACAATACGATTGCGATCCAGAAAATAAAGATAGAAAAGAATATCAAGAATTACCACAAAAGAACATCGATACAGGTATGGGTCTAGAACGTTTAGTAGCCTTGATCCAAGATGGGGAAACAAACTTTGATACAGACCTTTTCTTACCAATTATCCGCGCTACAGAAGCCATGTCAAAAAATCCATACGGTGGAGAATTTAAAATGGCATATCGTGTTATTGCTGACCACATACGTACAATTACTTTCGCATTGAGCGATGGAGCTAACTTCTCTAACTCGGGACGTGGATATGTATTACGTCGTGTATTACGTCGTGCAGCTCGTTTTGGACTTAAATTAGGATTGGATGAACCATTCTTATACAAACTAGTTCCTGTTGTAGCCGACAACATGAAAGACTTCTATCCTTACTTACAAGAACACGTAGAATTCAACCAAAAATTAATTAAGATCGAAGAAGAAACATTCCGTAAAACATTAAAGAATGGACAAGCATTATTAGATGAAGAAATGGCAAAAGCCCAAAGTAAATTATCTGGTGAAGTTGTCTTCAAGTTATATGATACTTATGGGTTCCCATTCGAATTAACACAAGAAATTTGTGAAGAAAAAGGAATCGAAGTTGTTCGTGCTGAATTTGATGCACAAATGAAAGAACAAAAAGAACGTGCTCGTGCAGCTCGTAATACAAAAGAAAGTTTCGCATCTCAAAATGAAGCTTTAATGAACTTCACCGAAGCAAGTGAATTCGTTGGATATGATGAATTAAGCTGTTCTGGAAAAATCATTGCTCTTATGAAAGATGGAGCTATGGTTGATAGCTTAAGCGATGCTGGACAAGTAATCTTAGATAAGACTTGTTTCTACGCAGAAAGCGGTGGACAAGTTGCCGATGGTGGTGTTGTTACTGGTGAAGGAATTGAAGCCACAGTAGTTGATGTTCAAAAATCTCCAAACAAACAAAATATCCTTTCTGTAGAAATCGAATCTGGTATCTTAGAAGTGGGTATGACATTAAATCAACAAGTAGACTTAGCAAAACGTGCAAAAACACAAGCAAACCACTCTTGTACACACTTATTACAATCTGCTTTAAAACAAGTTGTTGGAGAACACATTCACCAAGCTGGTTCTTATGTATGTGATGAATACTTACGTTTTGACTTCAACCACTTTGAAAAAGTAACAAATGAACAATTAGCACAAGTAGAAGCTATCGTTAACCAATTCATCAGTGGTGCATACCCTGTCACAAAAGAAGTTATGGCTATTGAAGAAGCTAAGAAAACAGGAGCGACTGCCTTATTCAATGAAAAATATGGTGATACAGTACGTGTTGTAACAATGGGTGATGTATCTAAGGAATTCTGTGGAGGATGCCACGTAAACAATACTTCTGAAATTGGTGTATGTAAGATCATTTCTGAAGAATCTATTGGTTCCGATTCTCGTCGTATCACAGCTAAGACTGGATATGCAGCTTATCAAGAATTTGCTGGACAAACTAAGATGTTAGAAAATATCGCCACAAGTGCTAAATCAAAAGGTATTAAGAATATTGACCAAAAAGTAGATGCTGCTTACGAACAAATGAAAGCTATGCAAAAAGAAATTGATGCATTAAAGAACCAAATCTTCGCATTAAAATCAAAAGACTGGGCTAGCGAAGCAGTTGAAATGAACGGTCGTAACGTATTAATTAAGAAAGTATCTGGAATGGATGCAAATGCTTTAAAAGATATCGTTAAGAACTTAAAATCTAATGATGAAAACATCGTATGTTTCTTCGCAAACGAAAACAATGGTAAGATTGTATTTGTAGCTGGTGCTGGAAAACAAGCAATCGCAAGTGGAATCCATGCTGGTAATTTAGTAAAACAAGCTGCTCAAATCTGTGCTGGAAATGGTGGTGGAAAACCAGATATGGCACAAGCGGGTGGTAAGGATGCTTCTAAATTAGACAAAGCAATTGAAACTATTAAATCATTTTTAGCTTAACAATAAGAAGATAAGAGAAATATTTACATAAGTAGATATTTCTTTTTTATTTATTTCAAGGTTTATAT
>JAGHTX010000119.1 GCA_018065105.1 Bacillota bacterium | reverse complement strand
CTTCTAGCTAGTAGTCCAATGGTATCCCAGTTACTTTTGGATTCTTTTTGTGGGATAACGGCCTGATAACTGACACCAAAGGTATTATATAAATTTGCGTTATGACAATCACTGTGTTCATACGAATACGTAGCCGGTAGAATAATGTCGGCATATTTTGCGGTATCAGTCATGACTCTTTCGTGTACCACAGTGAATAGATCTTCTCTAGATAGTCCTGCGATCGTACCTAATTGATTATGAATAGAGTTGACTGGATTGAATCCGGCGCAATAGAAGGCATGTAGGGAAGGATCCTGGAAGGTTAGGGATAAGGTGTTGATGTTTTCTTTCTTGCCAGAATATGTTCTTAAATCGGGACGACAAATTTGATTCATATCGATACAATCTCCATTACGGGATTTACGTCCGACATATCCTCCTCCTGGATATTTCCAGGCTCCTGTGATTGCTGATAAGATCATGATTAATCGAGAATTCATGCCACCGTTTTTTCTTCTGGAAAATCCAGATCCTAAAAGAATGGCTGGCTTTTTGACTTGTCCAAATTCTCTTGCCAGACGTACAATGACCTCTTGAGAGATACCCGTTTTTTCTTCTGCCCAGGCTGGTGTATATGCATCCAGACTCTTTTTAAAATCCTCATATCCAATGGTATGGCTCTTTAAATACTCTTCATCGCTATATCCCTCTTTGACTAGAACATGCATCATTGCCATTGCCAGTGCGCCATCACTACCTGGTTTGATTAGAATCGATTCATCGCAATACTTTTCGTTTTCTTTAGTAAAGACATCGATACATACAACCTTTTTTCCTTCTTTTCGTAAGTTTCGAAGCACCCCTAGTGATTGAAACTGGGTAGCTTCTAACATACAGGACCAGACCAGCACATAATCACTTTCTTTTAGTAAACTTGGGCACATGGCTCCTTTTCCTTCTGTCATGGATTTATAAGCAGCCTGTTTGGCACCGGAACAAAGTGTCATTTCCACTTGTCTAGCTCCCATTTTATGAAACAGGGCATCGACAATATTCTTTTGAAGAAGACCCATGGTTCCGGAAGAAGAAATGCCTACAATGGAATTGGGTCCGTATTGTTCCAGATTGTTTTTCCAATGACTGGTAATTTCTTCAATAGCTTCTTCCCAGGAGATTTTTTTAAATTTTCCTTCTCCTTTTCTTCCTATTCTTTTTAAGGGAGAAGTAATGCGTTTTTCATCGTATAAGGAAAGATAATTCTTTCGCATCTTGGAACAGATTCCTCCATCAAAAAGGGGATGTTCTGGATCACCTTGTATTTTTATTATTTCATTTCCTTCAATGGTTAATAGAAGTCCACAGGCACATGGACAATCGTTGGGACAAATAGCTTTACATGTTTTCATAAATGACCTCTTTCCATTAAATAATATAGGATAATAGACAAAAGTCTAATAATTTCTTTGGAAATATGGTATGATATGTTCCTGAGGGAGTGAGACTTATGAGAAGTGCAGGAATTTTATATCCAATTTTTTCGTTATCATCAAATTATGGAATTGGATGTTTATCAAAGGAAGCCTATCAATTCGTTGATTTTTTAAAGGAAGCCGGACAAACGTATTGGCAAATTCTTCCAGTGGGACCAACTGGATTTGGAGATTCGCCATATCAGCCCGTATCTAACTTTGCGGGGAATCCATATTTTATCGATTTGGAAAATTTAATGAATCAGGGGTTATTGCGTTGGGATGAATTAAATTCATTGGATTTTGGTTCAAACAACGAAGAAGTAGACTATGGAGCTTTATATAATAATCGTTACATTGCTCTAGAAAAAGCGTATGAAAGATTTAATCCAAGTGAGGATTATTATGAATTCGTCAAAGATGAAATATACTGGTTAAGAGATTACGCAATCTTTATGACCTTAAAGAAATTAAATCAGGGCAAAGCGTGGATCAATTGGGAAGATAAATATCGCATTCGTACGCATGCGATGTTAGATGAAGTGGAAAGAGAACATGGACATACGGTTCGTTTCTACTATTTCTTACAATATCAATTCAATCGTCAATGGAAATACTTACGTGATTATGCGAACAAACAAGGAATTAAAATTATCGGAGACATTCCATTCTATTGTTCTTTGGATTCTAGTGATGTCTGGGCACACCCGGAAGAATTCTTAATGGATGAGAATGGAAATCCAAAATATGTAGCGGGAACTTTACCGGATGCGTTTAGTAAGACCGGACAATTGTGGGGTAACCCTTTATACGATTGGGAAAAGATGAAAGAACACCACTATTCCTGGTGGATGGTGCGTATGGTTCGTAGCAGTAAACTATTTGATGTCATTCGTATTGATCATTTCCATGGATTTTCTGAATATTGTGCGATTCCTTATGGGGATAAAACAGCTGAAAATGGGGTATTAAAACCAGGACCTGGTATCGAATTCTTTAAGGAATTAAAACTACAATTCCCAGATATTGAATTGATCGCCGAAGACTTGGGTACAAATACACCAGAAAAAGAAAAACTATTGGAAGATACGGGATTCCCTGGTATGAAAGTACTTCAATTTGCCTATACGGGATGGAATCATGACAGCTACTATGTGACCCACAATCATAAAAAGAATTGTGTGGTATATACAGGTACACATGACAATGCCACAAGTGCCGAATGGTTCAATTCAATCAATGAATCGGATAAAAAATATGTGGTATCGTATGTAAATTCGGATATGTACAATACGGGAAAATTCGTATGGGATTTCATTCGTGAAGCGTATCGTTCGGTAGGGGATACTTGTATCATTCCTTTACAGGATTATTTGGTAAAAGGGAAAGAAGCTCGTATCAACACGCCAGGAAGTACGGGAACAAACTGGATGTGGCGTGTACCACCACACTTCTTGTCTAAAGAACTTGCCAAAGCGATTTATGACTTAGCGGATACATACGGACGTCTTCCAAAAGTGAAAAAATAAGGACAATTTTGAGTGAATTTTTAACGAATTCACTCTTTTTTAATGATTTATTTAAACAAATATACTATGATTATATATAAGAAAAAGAGGAGACTTTTTATGATCTATTTAGTTATTATTTTAAGTTTGGCCTTATTAGGCGTTTTAGGATATTTGGGCGTTAAGAAATACAATGAAATTCATGAAAAATTCGAAGCCCAGCAACAAGAAATTGATGAAAAGAGATCCGAATTGGATACACGTGAAGGCGCTCTTGCCACAAAAGAAGAATTGCTGGATCAAGAAAGACACATCTTTGATTTAGAAAAACGTGTGTTCTTAAAATCTCAGGAAGCAAAATTCAACATGGAAGAAATGAGTGAAAAGGAAATTGCGATTGAATTGTATTCTCACTTTATTCAAATGGAAAATGAATTTGCGCGTTATCAAAGATCTTTGGATAAGTTGGATAATAAGGTTGCCAACATCAAAGATTATTCCGATTTAATGGAAGGTTTAACTTCTACCGTATGCGATCAATTTACTACCTACAAAGATAATCTTGTTTCAACAAACAATGCGTATGTCGAAAAAGTATCGGCTTTACAAGGTGATGTCAACAAAACAATGGATACATTAATGACTGAATTGGAAGATTTGGTTCAAGAAAGTGCCAACAAGACATTTGCGAATGTAAATCAGGATGTGCAACGAATCTTGGAAAATACTTCCGAAGAAGTAAGCCAAAAAGTCTTACAAGCTATGCCAGAATCGGTTTCTGAACAAACCATTCGTTCGATTGTAGAAGAAACAATGGAAGCAGGTATCAAGGAATACCTGGTCAGTATTTTAGATGAAGTACAAAATGGAAAAGAAACACGTTCTATTCCAGAAACTGTATCAGAAGAACCAGCTCTATTTGAAGAAGCGGCTCCGGTTGTAGAACAAGAACCATTGGAAGTGGTGGAAGATCCAATTGAAATTTCTGCAGAACCGATTGAAATTGTTGAAGAAATTGAAGATCCAGTCTTAGAAGTATTATCATAAAAAGAAAAAAGTTAGCTTTAAGCTAACTTTTATTTTGCGCTCCAGTTGACACGACCATAAATGTCGGCCAATTTGGCAATTTTCTTTGCCAAGGCTTTGGTGTTGGCTTTTTTAGCCATACGCCATCCCCAGTTACCTGTAGTCGTAGCAGGAAGGTTCATACGAGATTTAGAATCCAATCCTAAGAAATCCTGCATTGGAACGATGGCAATCTTCGCGTGGGATTGATATACTAAACGAATCATTTCCCAGGCAATGTCATCCACTTTTTCTTTTCCTAGATAATCTAGAACAAGTTTTTGTTCCTTTTTACTTAAAGAAGTAAACCATCCTAGAGAAGTATCGTTATCGTGTGTACCTGTGTAAGCCACACAGTTTTCATTGTAGTTGTGAGGAAGGTAATCGTTTGTCTTGGCCCAGTCGTTTAGGTCAAAGGCGAATTGTAGAACCTTCATATTTGGGAATCCTGAATCTTTTACTAATTTCTTTACAGAATCGGTCATGAATCCTAAGTCTTCCGCGATTAGATCTTGTTTACCAATGCGTTCTTCCATTTTGATGAAAAGATCCATGTTTGGTCCAGCTTCCCAGTGTCCTTCCAATCCAGTTTTGGCACCAGCTGGAATAGAGAAGTATTCATCCAATCCTCTAAAGTGGTCAATTCGCAATACGTCAAACAATTGGAAACTCATCCAGATACGAGAAATCCACCATTCGTAATTTGTAGAACGGTGATAATCCCATTTGTACAATGGATTACCCCAAACTTGTCCGGTTTCAGAGAAATCATCTGGAGGACATCCGGCAACGGCAGCCAATGTGTTTTCTTCGGTAATTTGGAAAAGTTCTGGGTGGGCCCATACATCGGCACTGTCTAAAGAAACATAGATAGGCATATCCCCTACGATTTTGATTCCTTTTTCATTGGCGTAGGATTTTAAAGCGGTCCATTGTTCAAAGAATGTGAATTGAATGAATTTTTGGAACTCTACATCAAAGTATAATTCAGTGTTGTAGTAGTCGACTGAATATTGCCAGCGTTTACGAATGTCTTCTGGCCATGTTGTCCATTCTTCATCTTTAAAGAAAATGTGTAAAGCCATAAATAGGGCATAGTCGTTTAACCACCAGGCATTATCTTGAATGAATTTTTGATACTTTTCATTTTCGCTGATATGAGAGCGTTCGTACACTTTGTGAAGAAGTGCGATACGGTGATCGTGTAGTTTGTCATAATCGACACGTCCATCTTCGCTGTCCATATTTGGGATTTCTTTTGCCTTCAACAATCCAGCTTTCACAAAAGGTTCAAGGTCAATTAAGTAAGGGTTTCCGGCAAAGGCAGAATATGCCTGATAAGGTGAATCGGCAGCTTGTCCCCATACTGTAGGTCCGACTGGTAAGATTTGCCAATATGTTTGTTTGGCTTCCACTAGCCAGTCCACAAAGTCATACGCTTCTTTCGAGAAACATCCAATCCCGTATTTAGAAGGAAGACTAGGAATCGCTAGTAATACTCCGGCTGATCTATTCATATTTATTAACTCCTTTATTATTTATGTAAAAAATAGTCCATAAAAACTATAACATGGATGCATAGGTCGTTCAACATGAAAAGAAAAAGGGGAATTAATCCCCATTCATGAATTTTCTTGTCGTTTCGAGTACATCCTGATGTTTGATGTCTCTTGGTTCAAAATGTAGAAGGTTAAAAACCAGCTGCATCGCAATGCCACAACATCCGGTTGTAAGTATCGTTCCAAGTCCTACTTCTCCGCCTAACAGGCACCCAGCAATTAAGACAATCGCAAAAATAAGAACTTCAACTAAGCCAATTGGTAATTTGGAAAGTCTTTTTCCTACACCAATCAAGAAAGAATCTCTTGGTCCACAGCCCTGACCAGCTCGCATATAAAAGAATTGTCCTAAGGCCATCAATGATAATCCAATAAGGATAAAGAGGATAGAAACCCAAAGGTGATTCGCTTTAAAAGGAGAGTGCTCGATGAAGAAATTGGTAAAGTTTCCTGTTAACAGAGCATCTATGATGGTCCCAAAACCAATTTTTTCTTTCATGAATAGATCCAAAGCCAAAATAATGACACTGACAGAAGTCATCGCCATGCCATAGTTTAGGGGAGTGTGTTTGGCAATCCCCATACCTAGACAATCCCAGGGAGCTAGGCCAATACCAGCAATGATAGTAAAGTGTACACCAGCGGCAAATATGGCTAATCCAAACACAATTTCCAGCCATCCGAATATAATCGTCTTTTTCATGGCATTTATTATAGAGAATATGAATTAAAATCTCAAGGTTCGTGTTAAAATAGAAAAAGAAGAGTACATACATACAAAAAAGGAGAAATAAGATGAATAGAGGGACATATTCTATTTATGTGGATGGATTTGATTATGGTTGTGCAGTGACCAAAGCCATTGTCACTGTAGAAGAAACAATGCATTCCATTTCCAAGGCGAATATTCAAGTAAAAGAAGTAAAGAAAACAACAGACTGGAGCGATGCGTCCTTTAGTGAAAAGCTATTAAGCTTTGATCGTGAAGTATTGGATGTATATTTTGTGGATGAAAAAGGAGAAAAGTGCGAGAGTTCAAATACTTTCGTAATTGAAATGCGAGAAGATCCTAACCATGGTTCGCCATTCACTTTCTCTTTGGTTACGGGAAGAAATTCCTGGTGTGATCCATACGAACTTCATATTTCTATGGAAGGATTGGATATTGATCCAAAATATACAAAGAAAGAAACCGTAGCCGATTGTTTCATTGCCCAAAAGAAAAGCTATGAAGGGGTAGAATATGACTATGCCTATTATAAACCAGAAAAAGAAACTTCGACTTTAGTGGTATGGCTACATGGTGGAGGAGAAGGTGGTGTTGGTAATAAATCAGCCAACATCGATGTTTATACAGCTATTTTAGGAAATCGAGTTACGGCTCTTGCCCAAAAGCCTTTCCAGGATGCAGTAGGAGGCGCTTATATTTTGGTACCACAATGTCCAACATACTGGATCGATAAAGATGGAAAAGATAGCGGTATCTGGGAACATGCCGATGGAACTTCGTTCTACAAGGATTCCTTGATTGCCCTTATCGATGATTTTGCGCAAAAGATCCAGGCGAAAAAGATCGTGATTACCGGATGTTCCAATGGAGGATATATGAGTACCCTGATCGCAAAAACTTGTGCGGATAAGTACACATCGTATGTTCACTGTTGTGCACCAATGGATAGTAACGCTTTGAGTGAAGAAGATATTCAGATTCTTAAAGATCTTCCAATGTACTATATTTATGCCAAGGATGATGATCTAGTTGATCCAGAAGGCTATGAAGTACCGGTATTAAAACGATTAAAGGAAGCAGGAGCGGATAAAATTTCTGTATCCATTACCGATTCGGTGATTGACCAAACAGGTAAATATAGCGATGTCAAAGGAAATCCTTATAAATATTCAGGACACTGGTCTTGGATCCACTTCTTTAATAACTATACAGCCGATCAGAATGGAAAATCTGTTTTTGACTGGATTGCGGATTCAATTCGATAATAAATTGCCTATCATAGGATAGGCTTTTTGTATGGTAAAATGTTGTGCTTATTACACAAATGTTTCGAAGTGTATAAATACTACAGTTAAATTGTTAAATTCGCCTTCTTGAAAATAAAGGTCTTTCAAAAGAATAAAATTTACATAGATAAGGATTTTTTTAGGAGGAGAAACAGTATGAAAAAACAATTCTTAGCGACTGTTTTGGGTTGTGCTATGTCCCTTTCACTTTTTGGTTGTGCTAATAACGCACCGGCAAAAACAGAAGAAAAAGCCCCTGAAACAGAAGAAGCAGCCAATCCTTTAATTCGTAACACCCAATTCGGACAAGTTGAAGGATTTGAAGAAAATGGAGTCGACGTATTCTATGGTGTGCCTTATGGAATGGAACCAGAAGGAGAACTTAGATGGCAAGCACCAGTGGATCCAGAAGCCTGGGATGCTCCATTAGATTGTAAAGAAAAAGAGGAAGTGGCTCTACAAGCTGCCAGTGTGACGGACGAAGATGGAAACACAACTGTAGAAGCAGTCGGAACAACAAACAGTTTAACAATGGATATCTATACTTCGGCAGAAGCTCAAAAAGCGCCTGTTGTTGTATTTGTTCATGGTGGAAACAACCAAACTGGTAACTCATTTGAAATTCCTGGTAACGATATGGTTAAAAAAGATGGAATCGTTTATGTTTCTGTGAACTATCGTTTAGGATTATTAGGATTCAACAACTTACCTGCTTTATTGGATGATCACAACAATACAGGTAACTTCTCTATGTTGGATTTAGCGAAATCTCTACAATGGGTACGCGATAATATTGAAAACTTTGGTGGAGATTCGCAAAACGTAACTATTTCTGGATTCTCAGCGGGTGGACGTGATGTGATGGCAATGTTGGTCAGCCCAACTTTCAAAGGATTGTTTGATAAAGCAATCGCATATTCTGGAGGTATGACAATTGCGGATTCTACCGATTCTATGAACATGATTGCCAAGACAATGGCACCTCTTGTAGTCGAAGATGGAAAAGCAGCGGATGAAGAAGAAGCCAAAGAATTCTTATTAACAGACAGCGATGAAGTAAGAGATTACTTATATGGATTGGAAGCAGGTCGTATCGTAAAATTATTCCCAAATGCAGGTATTCGTATGGCTAAATTCCCTCACCTTTATAACGATGGTGTGGTTCTTCCAGAAGGTGGATTTGAAAATGCTGAATATGTAAACGATGTACCATTGATCATGGTAACTGGTTCGGAAGAATTCTCAATGTTTGGATTGTTTGATCCTTCTATCGATTCTATGAAAGATGTAGATGCTTCAAAACGTTTCATCAACTACTATGGTGGAGAATTCTATCGTAACTTCAATACTCAATTATCAGCTGAAAAGATGGGAAGCTATAAATCCAATATGTACCTATGCCAAATCAATTATGGAGATGAAAACTCTGGTTACCAAATTCCTACTTTTGGAGCCTTCCACGGTATTTTCGTTCCATTGATTTCTGCGGCAAACAACTATGCTGGATTGTATGATTTCTCAGAAGCAAGCTATCAGGAATTATCAAAAGCGTATAACGAATACTTGTTAAGCTTCCTACAAACCGGAACACCTTCTTCACAAAGTGCCGGTGTAGAATGGAATGCTTGGAAAAATGATGCGAGAGATACATTGGTATTGGATGGAAAAGATGGAAAAGCGGTCATTGAAGTAAAAGATGTATACAAATCTAATGCGGATATCATCAAAGAAATCGAAGCGGATCCATTGGATGAAAACGATAAGAAGACTATCATCAGTACTATCTTAAATGGTCGCTGGTTCTCTGCCGATTTAGATGCACATTTCAAGACACCTAGTCTTTGGAACTAATAAATAAGTCACATAAGGAGCTTAGGCTCCTTTTTCTTGTGTGGTACAATGAGAATAAGGTGATACTATGGATGTATTAAGTTTGAATTTAGTCAAGGCACAAAATAGCGTGCATGTTTCTTATAAGGTGGCTCCCAAACATAGAAAAATTACTTGTACACTTTTGGAGAAAAATCGTGTACTGATCCTGGGACATGCGGACAATAATTATATTTACTGGGCCTCGGTGAGTGATTGTGCGGATAAAGAAGTCAATGAAAAGATATTTGAATACATTTCCAAGGTTCCTTATTTAACGTTGTCGAGTGTGCATAAAATCGAAGAAGCCAGGGAAAGGAAGAATCATTATACTTGTACTTTTTTTCCAAGCGAAAGAGGCTGGTCTACCAGCTTTGATCATTTTTATGGGAAAGAGAAGAATGGATACTTTTTTGCGCTGGATATGGCAAATCTTCCTAATTTTGTACAAACCAAATGTGAAGCCAGACTTGCGGGAAATACTTATCTTTTGGTTTTAAATGCGTATAAAAACTTCTTTTTCGAATTAAACGAAGATGCGATTTCTAACTACTACAAGGCAAAACCTATAATAGAACTTTTAGGAAAGGAATCGTATTTGTACAATGCCAAAGAGGAAGAAGTTAAAGAAGTATATCGACAATTGATGGAAAAAAGTAGCGAGCTGTACAATGCGTATATGAGTCTGGTTCGATAAAGAGGAAAAAAGGATGAAAACGATTGGATTGATTGGTGGCATGAGCTGGCAAAGCACGATGCATTATTATCAGATCATCAATGAATATATAGAACAGGAACTAGGTGGTTTTCATAGCGCAAAAATACTGATGTATAGTGTGGATTTTGATAAGATCGAAAGAAATCAGAGAGAAGGGAACTGGGAAGAAGTTGCCCGACTCATCTCTTTTGCGGCCCAGTCTTTAGAAAGAGGGGGAGCCGATTTTATTCTGATTTGTACCAACACGATTCATAAGGTATACCAGACCATTCAGGAAAGTGTCTCTATTCCTATTCTACATATTGCCGATGCGACCATGCAGGCTCTTTCCTGTAAAAAGGTTGCCTTACTAGGAACGAAGTATACAATGACCGAAGATTTTTATAAATCCAGGTTAGAAGAGAGTGGCTTTGAAGTCTTGATTCCAAAAAAAGCCGATATGGAATATATTAATACCGTAATTTTTGAAGAGCTATGCAAGGGAATCGTAAAAAAAGAATCGGCACAAGGTTTCTATCGTATCATTGAAGATTTAAAGAAAGAAGGAGCACAAGGGGTAATTCTTGGCTGCACAGAAATAGGGATGTTGATAGAAAAGAGACAGGCCTGTCTTCCTTTGTATGATACAACCTATATTCATGCCATCACTGGAGCTAAAATGGCGCTGGAATAAAATAGAGCAGGTCGTACCTGCTCTTTATAATATTTCGGCTTGAAAGGTTGGAATTTCTTTTCCTAGATATTTGGATAATGCTTCTACTAAAAGGTTGAAGTCGTTTCCATGATGCAATCCGGATAGGGCAACAGTAGCGACCATTTTTCCTTCTACATAAATGGGATAGGCCCCTCCTACTGGATAGGCAGGATCCTCTTCGGTTTCAATCAGATTAATTTTTCCATCGACTACCGATTTTACCAAGGCCCATAAGGAGTTGTGTCCGGTTTGAAGGACGGTGTTTCGCTTTCCTTTCGCAAAGCCAAAGTTTCTTTCGGCTTTTGAATCATCCATATATTGAAAGATAATTCCCTGATCCGAGCATCTCTGGATGTTGATGGCAATGCCTTCTTTATATTTAGGGGCACATTCGACAATCACTTTTCCTAATTCAAAGGCATCCTGGGAAGTGAAGTGTTCAAATTGCAGGATCCTTTCTTGTTCTTCTAATGTTTCTAAATCTTTTTTTGTGTATTTTCCAGCTTGCTGGTTCATCATTTCTTCTAACATATGTAATTCCTCTATTTACAATATTATATCTATTTTTTACAATGAATTATAGTCAAATATGTTTAGAGGTATGTGTAATGAAAAAAAATAAAGTTATAAACCCGGATTTAGTAGATCGTGTGGTGGGCAAAGATATATCTTTATCCCGATATTATCAGGCGATTCCGAGTATTCTATTATTTCAGATTGTCACAAAATTAATTCTTAGTTTGAGTGTTGGCTTTTTAAGTTATATTATTGAACTCATTGTAGCTGATTCTGGGGTTATCGCATTAACCAATATGGACCTTCCTTATTTGTTCCGTTCCTGGCAGGGAATCTGTGTCTTGCTGCTTGGTTTGATTGTGGTAACCTTATATACCATTTTTGACATCAATGCGATGATTTTAATTTCCGACAATGTCCTTCATCGCAAGAAACAATCGATATGGACCATTGTGAAGAAAACTTTTTCTTCATTAAAGTTGATGATGCATCCGAGTTGTCTATTGATTCTTCTTTATGTAGTTTTGATTGCGCCATTGACTTTTAGTTTGGTGGGTGTGGAATTAACTGAAAGTTTTTATATTCCTGATTTTATTCAATCGGTCATCGATAAGAATGCCTATATGAGTATTCCTTATTATACATTCCTGATTGCGATGGGTGTTGCAGGATTTTTCTATGTATTATCTTTCCAATTCATGATACTTCGTCAGGTTAACATTGCCCAGGCGATGAAGTTGTCCCGCCTGACTATGAAAAAATACTGGCGTAATTTTATTAAGCGATATGGATTGTTCTTTTTGAAATGGGTTCTTTTTGTAACGGTTGTGATTATTCTGTTATTCGTTATTCCTTCAGCGCTGTTGACACATGTCAAAGATAACAGTTCCACTCGTTTTTGGGCCATTTTTGTTGGTTCCCAAATAAATTTAGTAATGGAGTTCTTGAAATTGATTTTCACGCCTTTCCAAATCATGGAATTAAATCGTATTTATGAAAGCTATACTTCTGAAGACGAAGGAGACTATGTTTTACCAGAACGCTCTTGGCACCTTCCTTTCTGGATTGTGGTTGCCGTAGCTTATGGAATCATTTTCTTAGGAAGTTATATTGGTCAACAGGATGAGGTTTTTGATTACTTATTCCCACAAAAGACACCAAGTGATATTGTTGCCCATAGAGCGGGAGGAAGCATGGCCAATGAAAATACCATTCTAGGTCTGGAAGCAGCCATTAAAAAAGGCGTATATGGAGCGGAAATTGATATCCAGCGTACCAAAGATGGACAATACATTGTATATCACGATGACTATTTGGATCGTTTATGCGATGTGGATAAGATGCCTTCGGAACTTACGATGGCAGAATGTAAGAAGCTTCGTGTAAAAGATACCTTTAATTTAGATGGAAAATCGACAGAACTGGCAACTTTTGAAGAAATGTTAGATGGATCCAAAGATCGAATTCATTTATTCATTGAATTAAAGGGTGCAACGGCGGATAGCCAAATGGTCGAAGATGCATATCAAATGATCAAGGAAAGAGATATGATTGATCAAGTTACGGTCATTTCCCTTAAATATAACCTGATTGAGGAAATGGAAACGAAACATCCAGAAATTAGAACCGGATATCTATGTTTCATTTCGTTAGGAGATGTTGCCAACCTGAAATGTGATGATTTATTGTTGGAAGATGAAATGGCCACTTCAAGTGTCATTTCTGCTGCGCACGAACACAATAAGAAGGTTTATATCTGGACCGTTAATACCGAAGATACTTTAAAGAGTCGAATGATTGATGAATCGGATGGGGTTATTACCGATGAAGTAAGACAGGCATTAGCTATTTATAAACAACTTAACAAACGCGATGATTTGAACCGTGTTTTGGATACAATGTTGTTTGATTTAAAATAAAGGAAGAAAAAAGGGATTCGTTTTGAAATCCCTTTTTCTTATGCGTTTAAGTTTGAACAAAAACTACCGAGTATTCTTAGATTTTCTATCTGTTTGGAAAGTTGTTCTAGCACAGGATCTTCTATGTCGCCTGCCATTTCGATAAAGAACATATATTCCCATTTATGTTCGGGAATAGGTCTGGACTCGATGCGAATCAGTGTGGTTTGATATTCTACGAAAATTTGTAAAGCGAGATTTAGATTGTCTTGTCCGATAAAAGAAAAAATCGTTTTGTTTCGGATTTTTCCAAGTTCTAACTGTGTTGAGACAACCACAAAGCGTGTGGTATTGGTCGAGTTGGAATTGACTTTCTTTTCCAGAATATGTAGTCCATAAATCTTTGCGGCCAGTTCGGAACAAATGGCAGCTGCATGAGGATCTTGCAGGTGAGCAACCAGCTTAGCACTGCCAGCGGTATCGGCTTGTGGGATGGCCTTCCAGTTTGGATGTTGTTTCAAATACGATTCACATTGGAACAGACCTTGTTCGTGGGAATAGATTGTATGAATGTCTTCTATTTTTGTGCCTGGTAAAGCCATCAGTGCGTGATGAATGGGAACACCGGTTTCTCCTACAAAAAAGAAAGGATACTTTTCTAATAGGTCATAGACCTGGCGGATGGCTCCGGTAGAAGAGTTTTCAATAGGAAGAAGTGCGTAATCGGCTTCTCCTTTTTCAAGTGCTAGAAAGACATCTTCAAATTGGTACAGACCTTTTGTCAAAACGTCTTCTCCAAAATAATCGCGGGCTGCCATTTCGCTATAGGCACCTGGATCTCCCTGATAGACAACTCTGGGATTCTTAATGGGTTCTCTTATATTTTTTATCAGTTTTGTGTTTTTCATAGGTATCCTCCCAAAACATGTTACTATGATATAGGAGTGAATAAAACTATGAAATATGGAATCTTTGCGGGAATGAGCTGGGCTCTTGAGACCATTGTGCTTAGTGTGGCCTTGTCTTTATCCCCTTTTATGGATACGAAACAGGCGATATTTCTAGCGCCTTTTGTCGCTACCTTTTTACACGATGCCACTTCTTTTTTATGGGCTTTGTTGTATAACTTTTATAAAGGCCAGCTAGGAAAGGTAAAACATGTACTGTTTCATACAAAGGCAAGTAAATATATCATATTGGCTGCCTGCATTGGTGGGCCGGTTGGCATGAGCGGGTATACAATGGCCATTCAATATATGGGGGCAAGCATGGGAGCGGTTGCCAGTGCTATCTTTCCAGCTGTTGGTTCCGTTCTTTCCTGGTTGTTTTTAAAAGAAAGAATTTCTATACAGCGCTGGATCTTCTTATGTCTTACCCTGATGGGGGT
>JAGHTX010000055.1 GCA_018065105.1 Bacillota bacterium | reverse complement strand
TAGATCATCTCTTTTATATATAGCATCCCCAAATTTAACAGCTCCCGTGGCGCTTACAGTTTCTTCTAATAATAACTTTGCAAGTCTATAAGAATCTTCATATAAATAATTATTATATTTGTTGTTCTTTGTCATTACGTTAGTGATCATGCCATGTATACTACTATCATTACCTATGCCATTACAGTGAATACGAATAAAAATGTCCGCTCCTGCATCGTTTGCGATTTGTGCTCTTTCTGCATTCGAAATATTTACATCTTGTGTAGTTCTACACATAACAACGGTATATCCTCTAGAAATCAATTCTTCTTCTAATTTTAGCGCAACTTGAAGATTGACCAAAGATTCTGGAACCCGAGTAACTACTCCACGAGTACCTGAACTTACTTTATCCTTCATAATGCTTGAACCTGGACCATTTGGTTCTCTAGCAGTATTTTCATGAGCTTGATGCCCTGGGTCAATACATACGATTAAACCTTTTTTATCAGGAAGTGTACTTGGATCCAATGGCACACGTACATTTAAAGTTTTTACATCGCCTGCTTTTCCTAATGCATTGAAAGTATAAAGGTTAATCACATATCCTCTAGCTTCATTGTTGTGATTTAAAATACTAACATTGAAACGCAATGCATATGTACCGTCGTTGTTATTAACAATTTCTGGTTTAATGACTTCTAAATCATCTTTACCATTTTTGCTAGTGTATACTTCAGCATACGCATCATTTAACCCATCTGCCGATTTAATCAATCCACTTACATCGAATCCTGTATAAGAAATGTTTTCCGATTTCAATTCGGTTACAGTTGGAGCAATAGAAGCTTTTATAGTTGCATAGAAAAGCGAAGAGTTGACCTTTGTTCCTGAAGAAGTGGCTACTGTGATTTGATTTGTATATTTTCCAGACAATCCACCGTGTTCTTTTACCGACACTTTGGCATGGATTTTATACATACCATCTCCTAGATTCTCAACTTCACATATTTGTTCTTTCAAATCCCTTTTCGTTTTTGCATCAACCCACGCTTTTAAAGTAACTTGATCCAATGGGTTTTCACTTAATACATTAGCTTCAATCTCATAGCCCAAACGAGTAATATTTGTAGCTTTCGCGTTTGAAATCGTACAAACTGGATTTTTGGGAACCGAAACAGTTACAGATTTAGCTATACCGGGTTTATTCAAGCTATTGTATACTTTTACCTGTGTAAAATATTTTCCTCTTTCATCTTTATGATCAGAAGTTAATACATGTGTTTTCACAGTATATGTACCATTTCCATTATCAATAATTTCAGCTGGTACAGTTATTAAATCATCTTTTCCATTTATTGATGTGTAAGTTAAAAATTCAGCTTTTGATAATCCATCCGAAGCTTTAACAGTACATGTAACAATATATCCAGTGGAGAATACGCTGGAAGCTTTGATAGAGCTAACCGTAGGTGCTATAGAAGCTGGAACTTTTGTATTAAAGACTGGTAGAACAAGTTTTGTTCCATCTTCATCTACAACTGTAATCTGGTTGACATACGTTCCAGATTGACCCTTATGTTCCATTACATCTACATTTGAACGAATTGTATAAGTACCATTTTCATTATCAATAATTTCGGCTGGTACCGTTGTTAGATCATCTTTTCCAGATGCGCTGCTCCATGCACTATGCTCTGCAGAAGCCAATCCAAGTTCACTTTCAACCACACACTCAATTCCATAGTTTGATTTCGTGATATTTATGGATTTTTGTGTCTTCATCTTTAAAACTGGTTTTGTTGGAACGTTTACAGTCACCGATTTAATAGTACCTTCACGCTTCATATTATTAGCAGTGATAAGCTTTGTAACATATTTACCAGATTCATAAGCATGGTCAGTTGTAGAGATTTCACAACTAACCGTATATGTACCATTTCCGTTATCTACGACTATACCTTCATTAACGACTAAATCATCACTTCCGTTAACACTTGTATATGTTTGGAACTCTTCTTTGGATAATCCATCTGGTGCTTTTACAACACTTTCAACAATATATCCACAACTCCAAATACGGTTCGCTTTGATGGAAACAATGGTTGGAACTTTTGATGCAGTTGTTGTGACATTAAATGTTTTTGAAACGACTGAATTTCCGCTTTGATCGACAACGATAATTTCATTGGCATAATTTCCCGCTTTACCATCGTGTTCACTAGCTAGAACTTCTGCGCGAAGCGAATATGTTCCGTCTAAATTATCGACAACTTCACACATTTTTTCGACTAAATCATCTTTTCCAGCAGAGACAGTCCATGAAGATAATTTTGCACTTTCAAGCCCTGCGTTACTAGTAATTTTAGCTTCTACAAAATATCCAGAAGTTGTTATATTTACTGTTTTTTGATACTCAAATTGAAGAATAGATTCTGCTTTTTGTTCTTCATTATTTTGAACCATTTCTTCATCATTGATTTCAATATCCCAATATAAGACTTGTCCATCTACGCCAGTATAAAAAATTTTTGCCTTACCAGCTTGTAGAGCATGCATCACTCCTGATGCAGATACTTCAAGACTTTCTGGATTGCTGGAGAGCCAAAGGCCTTCACTCCACCCAGTCATGTCTTCTTCATTTTGACGAATATTTTCTAAACAATCTTTTGTCTCATTTTTAACGATTTGTATTGGTAATTCTTGAACTTTTTGTGCTACTTTTTCCAATTCTTGTATTTGTTCTTCTAAAGAATTATACGCAAATACTTGTTTCATATTTGCCGTAAACGTGGAGAAACAAGTTGCAGCAACAACAGAAAACTTAATAATCTTTTCCATATCTCTCCCTCAACAATCATTTATTTAGCTCTTAATAGTAAAATTATACGTCTTTATATATGGATTTTCAATTTTAATCATGATTCATACTTTTGTATTGTAGAGGTTGCGCATTTGGCAATTTGAACTAAAAAAAACTAGAGGATCATTGCCCTCTAGTTCATCTACTAAATATTTAATTTTTATTGTTGGTTACGGATGTAGTTTAATGCCCCACCAGCTTCTAAGATCTTAACATCTTCTTCGCTTAATGTAGTCACAACGTTAAACTTAAATCCTTTTGTTTTGTTTTCTACAATTAATATTGGATTTGTTTCTAATCCGAATGTATTTTCGATAACCAATTCATCCATGAAATCAATCTTATCGTAATCAGCTTTGTCTTCAAATTCGCAAGGAATAATTCCAAAGTTTACTAAGTTTGCTTTGTGGATACGTGCAAAGCTTTTTGCGATAACGGCTTTTACACCTAAATACATAGGCGCTAAAGCAGCGTGTTCACGACTTGAACCTTGACCATAGTTATCTCCTGCAACGATAATACCTCCACCATTTGATTTACAAATTTCATCAAAGTGTTCGATATTGTTTTCGAATACGAATGTAGATAATTTTTCGATATTTGAACGATAAGGTAATACTTTTGCACCAGCTGGAGCAATGTGGTCTGTTGTGATGTTGTCTTCCAACTTAATAACAACTTTTTTGTTGATTGTATCACTCATCGCATCGTTTGTTGGTAATGGTTTGATGTTTGGTCCGCGAACGATTTCCACTTCTTCAGGAGTTTTGCTAGGCGCAATGATCATTGAATCATCAACCATTGAAACTTCTTTAGAGAATTCATCGCTGTATTCAATTTTTGTAGGATCTGTGAATACACCAGTAATCGCAGACGCAGCAGCTACTTCTGGTGAAACTAGATATACACCAGCGGATAATGTTCCTGAACGTCCGTAAAAGTTACGGTTGAATGTACGTAATGAAATACCATCGGATTTAGGCGATTGTCCCATACCGATACATGGTCCACAAGTACATTCTAGAATACGAGCACCGGCTTTTACGAAAATAGCCATAGCTCCATTTTCGATTAATTTCATCATTACTTGACGAGAACCTGGAGAGATAACTAAAGAAACAGTTGGCGCTACTGTCTTACCATCTAAGATTTGCGCAGCTTTCATTAAATCTTCGTATCCAGAGTTTGTACAAGATCCAATTGCGACTTGGTCAACTTTCTTACCAGCTAGGTTTTCGATATATTCAATCGCATCTGGGGAGTTTGGACAAGCAGCCATTGGTTTTAATTCGCTTAAATTTACTTCGACTAAACCATCGTAAGTTGCATCTGCATCTGGTCCTAATTCCATCCAGTCTGCTTCACGATTTTGTCTAGTTAAGAATTCTTTTGTGATTTCATCACTTGGGAAAATTGAAGTAGTTGCCCCTAATTCAGCTCCCATGTTTGTGATTGTAGCACGTTGGTATACGGATAAAGTTTTTACACCTTCTCCAGTATATTCATAAACACGTCCAACTCCCCCTTTTACAGTTTGTTGGCGTAATACTTCTAAGATAATATCTTTTGAACTGACACCGTGTTGTAATTCTCCAGTTAATCTTACTTCAATAACTTCTGGCATAGTTAAACGGTAAGGAATTCCTGCCATAGCTTTAGCTACATCTAATCCTCCCGCTCCAATAGCGATACATCCCATAGCGGAACTTGTAGGTGTGTGGCTATCTGAACCGATTAATGTTTTACCAGGTTTTGCGAAATGTTCTAAGTGTACTTGGTGACAAATACCATTTCCAGGCTTAGAGAAATATACACCGTGCTTTGAAGCTACCGATTGTAAGTATGCGTGGTCATCCGCATTCATAAATCCACTTTGTAAAGTGTTGTGATCTACATAAGATACAGAAAGTTCTGTTTTTACTTGATCTACACCCATTGCTTCAAATTGCATATAGGCCATAGTCCCTGTTGCATCTTGTGTTAAAGTTTGGTCCATCACAATTTCAATAGGAGATTTGGCAACCATTTCCCCTTTTACTAAGTGGCTCTTAATAATCTTTTGAGTTAAGTTCATACTCAAGTCCCATCCTTCCATAAAAATTTGTGTTTATTATATCAAAACTTTTGCGAAATTAAAAATAAACTATGGTATAATATGAAAAATTATGAAAAAGGAGGGATTTTATGAAAAATTTACAAGAAATCTATAAAAGTTATGAGCCACTAAACTTTATAGAACCATCTCTTTACCCTTTGAACAAGGTGAAACAAGGTTTACGTAACGAGAATGGTACCGGTGTAAAAGTTTCTTTAACAAAAGTAAGTACAGTTGTCGGATATCGAGTAATCGATGGACAAAAGGAAAACGTTGAAGGTCAGCTTGTATATCGTGGATATTCCGTTGAAGATCTTGTTGAACATTTGGATGACGAAAACATTTTCGGATTCGAACAAATCGCCTTTTTGTTGATATTTGGAAAACTTCCAAATACCGAAGAACTTGAGGCATTCCACAATGAGTTGTTAACCATTGCGACAAACACAATGACAGACTTCTCATACAAAACAAGTAGTATTTTAAATGCTATGCAAATTGGTGTATTAAAACTATATGGAACCGATGAAAATCCTGATAACGATACTTTGGAACACCGTATGTTAAAAGGTGTACACATCCTATCTTCGTTACCATTATTCGTCTTCTCTTACTATACAGATGTCCACGCAAAAACATATTGGGAAACATATCCAAAACCAACAAAGTCTTTTGCCGAAAACATCTTATACATGGCAAGAGAAAATCGTATATATACAATGAAAGAAGTAAGCTTAGTTGACAAATTATTAATTGTTCACGCCGATCACGGTGGAGGAAATAACTCAACATTTGCCAATACGGTAATCACTTCGACAGGTACAGATATCTATTCATGTATCGCCTCTTCGATTGCCTCTTTGAAGGGTCCAAAACACGGTGGTGCAGCTCTTAAGACATTCGAACAATTCGAACACATCATCCACGATTATGGATATGTACAAGATGAAGAAAAGATTCGTGAAATTTGTAACTTGATCTTAGATAAGAAATATAATGACTGTTCTGGTTTAATCTACGGAATCGGACACGCCGTTTATACAAAAAGCGATCCTCGTGCCACAATCATTCGTAAAGAATGTAAGGCATTGGCCGAAGAAAAAGACATGATCGAAGCCTATAACTTCTATGAAACATTCGAAAAAGTTGCGATCCAAACAATGAAAGAAAGAAAAGGTGTCGAAACTTGTGCTAACGTCGACTTCTATTCTGGATTCGCATATCGTATGTTAGGTTTCAAAAAAGAAATCTTTACACCATTATTCGCTATTGCTCGTACAAGTGGTTGGATTGCCCACCACTTAGAAAACCGTCAAAGTGACCGTAAATTAATTCGTCCAGCAGCTGTATACGTTGGAAAATATAAGAAAGTAGAAGGAAGTATCAATGAACAAAAAGATTAATATGCCCACTCCATTAGTTGAAATGGATGGAGATGAAATGACAAGAATTTTATGGCAAATGATTAAAGATGAACTATTATTTCCATACATCGATTTAAAAACTGAATATTACGATTTAGGATTAGTAAAACGTAACGAAACAAACGACCAAATCACAATGGACTCTGCTAAGGCAACTATGAAATATGGGGTTGCGGTTAAATGTGCAACAATCACTCCAAACCAAGCCAGAATGAGTGAATACAACTTAAAAGAAATGTGGAAATCACCAAACGGTACCATTCGTGCTGCTTTAGATGGAACTGTATTTAGAGCGCCAATCATCGTAAAAGGAATTGAACCATGTGTAAAAAACTGGAAAAAGCCTATTACTCTTGCTCGTCATGCTTATGGGGACGTTTATAAAAATACAGAAATCAAAGTCCCTGGTGCAGGAAAAGCAGAATTAGTCTTTACAGCTGAAGATGGAAGCGAAACTCGTGAAACAATCCATGTATTTGATGGACCTGGAATTATTCAAGGTATTCACAACACAAAGAAGTCGATCACATCTTTCGCAAAATCTTGTTTCAACTATGCATTAGACACGAAACAAGATTTATGGTTCTCTACAAAAGATACAATTTCTAAAAAATACGACCACACATTCAAAGATATCTTCCAAGAAATCTACGATGCAGAATATAAGACTAAATTTGAAGAAGCTGGAATCACTTACTTCTATACATTGATCGACGATGCCGTTGCTCGTGTTATGAAAAATTCAGGTGGATTTATCTGGGCTTGTAAAAACTACGATGGAGACGTTATGTCCGACATGGTATCTTCTGCATTCGGTTCTCTTGCGATGATGACTTCTGTATTAGTATCACCAAGCGGTGTTTACGAATACGAAGCCGCTCACGGAACTGTACAACGTCACTACTACAAACACTTAGCTGGTGAAGAAACTTCTACTAACTCTGTAGCAACAATCTTTGCTTGGACTGGTGCTTTACGTAAACGTGGTGAAATGGATGGTAACGCTGAACTTCAAGATTTTGCCAATAAGTTGGAACAAGCTACTATTCAAACAATTGAATCTGGTAAGATGACAAAAGACTTAGCGTTAATCACTAGTCTAGAAAATGTAACGGTATTAAATTCGGCTGATTTCATCAAAGCAATTCGCGAAACATTAGATACATTATTATAAGAGAAAAATTTGGGAAACATTTGTTTCCCTTTTCTTAACAAATTTATTATACTAATAGAGTATTAAGCGAAAGCTTCGATCCACGCAGGTTAGGGAAAATTCATTCCCTGACCTTTTTTATTTTTTTGGGGGAATTGTTATGAAAATAAAAAATGTTCTTTTAAACTTTTTAGGAAGCAGTTTACTAGCCTTTGGTGTTTGTGCCTTCATTGTACCTAGTAATATCATTGCCGGAGGCGCTACAGGAATCAGTATTATCTTGCACAAATTAACTGGACTGGATATCTCACTCATCACATTGATCTTTAATATGACATGTCTTCCTATCGGATATATTTTAGGAAGTAAGGAACTCGCCTTTGGTTCTATCTTAAGTTCTATATTTTATCCAATGGCACTGGCCATGTTTGAACGCATGCCACAGCTTTCTGATTTATCCGATTCTATTATGCTCTCGGTTATTTTTGCCGGGGTGATCTGTGGAGCCGGTATTGGACTTGTCATGAAATCCGGTGGGTCAACAGGAGGGACTGATATTCCCTGTTTGTTGATTCATAAATATTTTCACATACCAGTAGATACAGTCATTAATGTCACCGATACCCTGATCATGTTAAGCCAGATTCCTTTTTCCAATGTTACCTATGTACTTTATGGATTGATTTATACCTTCCTGATGACCAATACAATTTCTAGAGTATTAACCTTTGGTGTCGATAAATATCGTATCAGCGTCGTCAGTGAACAGCACGAAGAAATTCGAAGATTATTGTTAGATAACGATTATGGAGTGACTATGCTGTATGCCCAAAGTGGATACACATATACAGACATTCAAAAATTAGAAACCGTGATCCCAATTCAACGTCTTCAAAAAGTTCAAAAGTTAATTGAATCTGTGGATGAAACCTCTTTTATCACGATTGAAAAGGTTACCGATGTAAAAGGACGTGGATTTACCTTAGAAAGAGAATGGCTACAAATGTAGTCATTTTTTGTTTATACTGTGGGTAGAGGTAATTAATCATGAAATTTTTAAATGGATATTGGGTACAAGGAAAAGGTCTAGGCATCCTTTCCCCTACCTATGTAGAAGACAGTTTTGTACAAGATAACGCGCTTGTACTCTATGGCCCGGTTCGAGATTTTGATGGCGCCATGCTGACCATCTATATTTCAACACCTATGGAAGAAGTAATTCGTGTACAGGCACATCACTATATGGGAGTGGACGACTCCCACGATCCACACTTCTCTTTACATCTTCCAAAAAAAGATCTTAACTATGAAGAAAACGAACAGGAGATCATTGTGTATAGTGGTTCCTTACGACTTGTCATTGATAAGAAAAATTTTTCGATGACTTATTATAATAAGGACAAGTTCTTAACCAAATCCACAAAGAAAAATCTTGCCTATGTAAAAGAAAACTATTTGGGTGATTATTATTCCTACCAGGATACAGAGTGTTATATGAAACAGGAATTATCTTTATCTGTAGGAGAATTGGTCTATGGATTCGGGGAACAATTTACCCCTTTTGTCAAGAATGGACAAATGGTAGAAATTTGGAACAAAGATGGTGGAACCAATACGGATCAAGCCTACAAAAACGTCCCTTTCTATATGACCAATCGAGGGTATGGTGTCTTTGTCAATTCAACCGATCACATTGAATTTGAAGTCGGAAGCGAGAACGTAGAACGCGTTCAATTTTCTTTACCTGGACAAAGCCTGGACTATTTTTTAATCAATGGTCCAACGATGAAAGATGTTTTAATGCGATATACAGATATGACAGGTAAACCTTCCCTTCCTCCAGAATGGTCGTTTGGCTTATGGCTTTCTACATCTTTTACGACAAATTATGATGAAAAGACCGTACTTTCCTTTATTGAAGGCATGGAAGAAAGAGATATTCCTCTTTCCGCATTCCACTTTGACTGTTACTGGATGAAACAAAGACACTGGACAGATTTTATGTGGGATCCAAATACCTTTCCGGATCCTAAAGGATTGATTCAAAAGATACATGAAAAGGGAATCAAGGTCTGTGTATGGATCAATCCATATATTGCCCAACAATCGCGTTTGTTTGCCGAAGGAAAAAGAAACAATTACTTCTTAAAGAGAAAGAATGGAAACATTTGGCAATGGGACATGTGGCAGCCTGGTTTAGCCATCGTAGATTTTACCAATCCAGAAGCCTGTGCCTGGTATAAAGGCTATTTAAAAGAATTGCTGAATATGGGAGTGGATTGTCTTAAAACCGACTTTGGAGAAAGAATTCCTACGGATGTCATATATTACAATGAGGCCAATCCAGAAAAGATGCACAATTACTATACATATCTTTTCAATAAATTAGTGTATACCACTTTACAGGAAGTCAAAGGAGAAAAAGAAGTGGTTGTCTTTGCGCGTAGTGCAACAGCGGGATGTCAACAGTTTCCGGTTCACTGGGGTGGAGATTGCAGTGCAACCTACGAATCTATGGCCGAAAGCTTACGAGGTGGATTGTCTTTTACTTCGAGTGGTTTTGGATACTGGTCCCACGATATCAGTGGATTTGAAGATACAGCTTCTTCGGATTTGTATAAACGCTGGGCGGCCTTCGGATTGTTGTCAACACACTCTCGTTTACACGGTAACAGTTCGTATCGTGTCCCTTGGAACTTTGGAGAAGAAAGTGTAGAGGTGCTTCGTCATTTCACCAAATTAAAGAAAGAATTAATGCCATACCTCTTAGAACAAGCCAAGAAGACTTCTCAAACAGGAATCCCTCTTATGCGTTCGATGGCTTTAGAATTTCCGGATGATCCAAATTGTGCCTATTTAGACCGTCAATATATGTTAGGCAATGACTACTTAGTGGCCCCTATCTTCAATGAAGAAGGAATAGGTTCTTTCTACCTGCCAGAAGGAGAATGGATCGAGTATTTCTCAAAAGAAGTTGTACAAGGTGGAAAATGGTTTACAAAGACATACGATTATTTCCACTTACCTTTCTATAAGCGAAAATAATCTATTTGAAGACAAAAGAAAAAAGAAGCTTATTGGGCTTCTTCTAACTTTTGTCTTTTTTTAGAAATCAAGATGTATGTTCCATCTTTCGGATATGCACTATTATCTTTTTGATCCGCTAAGATTTCTAAATCGCAAGGATAACCGATACGATCTAATTCATCGATTAGTTTTTCCTTTGTCATTTTTTTAACCAATGTACGACCACAGGCACAATTGCCATATTGATCTAAACATTGTAAAACCCATTCAGGAATTTTTGAGGCTGCCATCGTCTACCCTCCTTATAAATCCAATACTTTTTAATAATACCAATCTTCTCAAAAAAATCAAGATTCAATTTCGGTGATTGTAGTGTTTTCGTATTCATCAAAAGCAGATTGGTATTCTGCTGCGGCTTCATCACTTATTTCATTGTTTAAATAAATCACATTGGATTTTTTCAAATATATGTGTGTGTATCCTCTTTCTTGAAGCTGTGCCACTCTTTCTTTGGCTTGGGCCTTGTCTTCAAAAACTTCGACCCATCCACCGATGCCAAGGTTTTCTTCCCATGGATTGCTTTCATATAAACCATCTTCCCAATGCGCCTGGGCAATGTAGTTTCCATCTTTTTCTTCTAAGTTGGATTCCATTGGGTTTTGAATTGGTAATCCTTTATAAGCCAAATATGTAAAGAATTCAGTAAAATCTAAATCCACATACGATAAGGTACGAACTTTTTCTGCTTCCTTTTTCGCCTGTTGTTTTAATTCTTTTTCCTGTTCAGCTTGATATTCTTTACGAAGTGCTTCGTTTTTATTTGCAGTAGACAATAAGCTAAAGAAGGTTCCTCCTACCATTCCTACAGCCATAATCAAAACCGCTGCTAAAATAACGATTCTTCTTAATCCTCTTTTCATAGTGAGACTCCTTTCCAAAATAAAAAGGATTTTTCAATCCTTTCTTATTTGATTACGTTTTGTAGTTTTTCGAAGTATTTACTATCTTCTTTTACATAACGTTTAGATGCTTCAACGATTTCTGCAGCACCTTCTACATCAATATCTTTATAGATTGTAGCGAAACGTAAGTAAGCTTTTCCTTTATTTTTAGTTTCACGAATTACATATTGGTAATCGCGTTTTCCTTTTTCTAGATCACCTCTTAATAGATATAAATCAGAAATATCCATGATGATTTTTTCTTCATAATCTTCATAAAGATCATTGAATTGTGAAAGAATAGAGTAAACAAATCCTTCGTAATATTTTACATCTGCAATTGTCCAGTTTTTTAATACATCATATGCTAATTTAGTGAAAGCTTTGAAAGCATCTTTTGCATCTGCGTGAACGGCTTTCTTTAATTCTTTTACTGTTTTATATCCTTTACGTTGACTATACATCAACATGCGTTTCATAATTTCAAAATCTTTTTTGTATTGCTCATTATCTGCCGATGCATCTTCTCCTGCTTTGTATTCTTCTACAGTTTTAAGATCTTCTGCGATAGAATCAAAATCAGAAGCAGTAATTTCCATTGTTGGTAGAACTCTTTCTAAGATCACTAAAATTAAATCTTCATCGTATCCATCTTCGTCGAAAGAAAACTTTTTCGCAATATCGTATTTTTTAATGATACCTTTTGCGACTTTTTTTACATCTTTTTCTTCTAGTAATGCTTGTGTGTATTCGTGGTAACCCATTTGTACACCCATTGCTCTTGCCATTTCAAAACAAGTGTCTAACGCAAAATTGTTGTATTGCGCTACCTTAACTGCTTTAGTGGCTTTTTTTACTTTTTTTGCAGGCTTCTTTGTTGAAGCTTCCTTTTTCTCAATTATCACCGCGCTATCAGAAACATCTACAACTTTTTTCTTTGCTGGCATAATCTTTCCTCCCATCAACAATAAATATTATATCACGAGTCCTATTCTTTTTTAAAGTTTGAAAATTATTTCTAGTGATTTTTTGTCATGTTTGACAATATTTTTGTACCTTTCTACAATTTAAAGGGAAATTCCCCATAATTTTTCAAAATTTTTTAAGTATTTATTAAGCTTTCAGGAGTATACTAAGAGTTGTAAATAAGGAGGTAATTTATATGACAACTCAACAACCACCACAATTATCTAAACAAATTAAAAAAAGAAAAAGAGGAATTGGGTTTACGGTTACTGTATGTGCATTATCTGCTGTCTGTGCTTTTGGAGGAACTTGCGCAGCGAATCTTTTAACTGGAAATAAATCAAACGTATCAAGCAATGCTTCTCAATATAAAATCAATCAAACAACAGGATCGTATTCTGGTTCCATCCACGATGTAAGTGACATTGCCGCAAAGTGTGGTCCTAGTGTCGTAGAAATTCGTACAGAATCTGTATCCAGTGGAAACAGTATCTTTGGAAACTATGTACAACAAGGAGCTGGTTCTGGCGTAATCTGGAGTGAAGATGGATATATCATCACAAATAATCACGTTATTCAAGGTGCTTCCAGCATTACCGTATCGACTACCGATGGACAATTCTACGATGCCCAACTGATCGGTACAGATCCGCAAACAGACTTAGCGGTTATTAAAATTGAAGCATCCGGTTTAACAGCTGCAAGTATTGGAGATAGCGATTCTCTAGAAGTAGGAGATCCAGCCATCGCGATTGGTAACCCATTAGGAGAATTGGGTGGTACCGTAACTACAGGTATCATCTCTGCTTTGGATAGAGAAATTACAGTCAACAACGAGACCATGACTTTACTACAAACTGATGCAGCCATCAACCCAGGAAACTCTGGAGGAGGATTGTTTGATGGAAGTGGTAATTTAATTGGTATTGTCAATGCGAAGACATCCAGTTCGGGTATTGAAGGATTGGGATTTGCGATTCCGATTTCTGGTGCATTAGATACCATTGATCAATTGATGAACAACGGAAAGGTAACAAACCGCCCTGCCCTAAACTTATCATTATATGATCATACACAATCTTATAACTATATGATGGGACAAAGTGAATACCCTAGTGGTGTTTATATCGTACAAATTGTAAACAATGGAGCAGCCGATCGTGCTGGTTTACAAAAAATGGATCGTATCTTAACCTTTGATGGAACCGAAATTGAAAGTTCCGCTCAAGTAAAAGCGATTCTTCGTAAACACAAAATTGGTGATCAGGTAGAAATGAAAGTAGACCGTGATGGGGAAGAAATTCAAGTAACGATCACCCTTCAAGAACAAACAGCGCAATAAAAAATGAATCCATATCGGATTCATTTTTTTCTTTTAAAATTGTTCTAATTCATCCACATTAATAATGCGATTAAATAAAGTGTAACAGCGATCATCTGCTTTTTCATCGCGATGATAGTGTCCATGGAACCAGGCATCGTAATGCACTTCATTTTTCAATTCTTCTAAAAAGAGTTGCAAGTCATATTGATTCTCATTGTATAAACACATGCCCTTTGGTAATCGTTTAGATAGTGGATGCGAAAGATATATATCATGGGTAATGATATAGTCCACTTCGTAGTTATTCTCTTTTAAATTTTTTCTTGCCTCGTTGATTTCAGAAATCGTAGGCAATTCTTCTCTCCACCAATTCTTACCCATTTCTCGATATTCCACATCCAATGAATATGCACCACCAAAAGTAAAGATCTTTTTAGAATCCAATTCAAAAACTTGTCCACGCATCAAATGAAGTACACTTGGACGAATTTCATGTACTTTTCCCCCATGCCATTCTTTCACAGGGAATTGATATAATAAATCAAAATTTTCATGGTTTCCATCAATAAAAAGTGTTGTCCATGGCAATGAGTCCAACCATTTTAGCCAGAAATCGTCTGTCTTATCGCCATACCAGATACAACCAAAATCTCCACAAATGATGACGTAATCTTCTTTTGTTAAGGTCCTTCCTTGGATAAATTCATCCGGATTTATTGTGTGAATATCCGCCTCACGATGAACATCCCCTGTCACAAAAATCATGTACGTCTCTCCTTTAATTTGTATTCTTTTTTTTGATAAAAGAATTTTACCATAGTTCCCAAATCATATCTATACTACATTTTCGTGTAACCGTTTCCAATTTTACTTTTTTTCTAGTAGTGATATTTTTTCTTAAAACGAATGAAAAATAAGGTCGTTAATCCTATTCCCAATAGCTCAGCTACCAACTTTGCGTACCAGATTCCATCCACACCCATCATGTATGGCAACAAAAACACACACCCAACTTCGAATAAGAAAAGTCTAGTAAAAGCTAAAATTCCGGAAATCCATCCATTGTTTAAAGCGGTAAAAAAGGCAGATCCAAAAATATTGATTCCATAAATGGTAAATGAATACGAATATATTTTTAAAGCTCGGCTTGTTAGAAGATATAGTTGTTCATCATATCCTACAAATATTCTGGATAAACTGTCCGCTAACAATAAATTAATGAGAAGTATTCCTAAACCGGCTGCAGTCATAAAGACCAGACTCTTTGTATACAGGTTGTGAAGTTCTTCGTGATTCTTTGCCCCGAAATTAAAACTGACTAAAGAAGATACCCCTGCATTAAAACCATAATAGATGGAAGCGAAAATATATACGATATATTGAATAACCCCATAGGCGGCTACTCCATTCTGCCCGATCATACGCATCAATTGCCAGTTGTATAAGATAAAAATAGTCGAATAGGCTAAATTCCCTACAAACTCAGACATTCCATTGGTACACGATTTAACTAGTACATGTAGATCAAATTTCGGTTTTACCAGTTGTAGTAAGGAGTCATTAGGACGAATAAAGTATACAATTCCGCATAGGCTTCCAAAAACCTGGGCTAGTACGGTTGCGATACAAGCTCCGGCCAATCCCCATTTAAATACGGCCACAAATAGAGCATCCAGTATCATATTGATTCCACCAGCTCCAAGGGTCACTTTTAATCCTAGACTGCTTTTTTCTCCGGCTATAAAGAATGCCTGAAAAATGTATTGACACATACGGAATGGAAAGACAGAGAGAAGAATTCGTGCATAGATGCGACAATAGGGCATCATTTCTTCACTGGCTCCTAACAATCTGGATATATCATCTAAGAAGATATACCCTGGTATCATAATAAGTATCGCAAAGACAATCACAATGCACACGATTAAGGAAAAAGAATTGTTTGCCTGTTTCCGATTGCCTTCTCCTAATTGTTTGCCGACAATGGCTGCACTTCCGCTTTCCATCATAAAGGCAAGCGCATCCACCAAAGCTAAAGCCGGATAGACTAAATTAATGGCACTAAAGGCTGTTTTCCCGGCAAAATTGGAAACGAAAAAACCATCAACTACGACATAGATGGAAGTAAAGATCATCATAATAATGGATGGAAATGTAAATCGTAGTAATTTATTCCATGTAAAGTGTTCGGATAATTGTATTCTCATGTGTGTATCTTAACATAATAAAAGAGCTATTGTATATACAACAGCTCCAAGTGTGAATTAGTCTAAATCTTCACCGTTTGATTTACAATCTTTTTGATACCAGTAGAATGAATCTTTACGTCCACGGTGTAGGTCACCATTTCCATCATCGTCCATGTCTACATAGATGAATCCATAACGTTTACGCATTTCACCAGTTCCGGCAGAAACAACGTCGATGCATCCCCAAGGCATATATCCCATTAAATCTACACCGTCTTCATCAACAGCGGCTTTCATAGCTTTAATGTGTTCACGTAAGTAATCGATACGGTATGGGTCGTGGATAGATCCATCTTCTTCAACAACGTCGATAGCTCCTAAACCGTTTTCTACGATCCATAGAGGTAAGTGGTAACGGCACCATAATTCGTTAAGGATTAAACGTAATCCCATTGGGTCAATTTGCCATCCCCAGTCATTTGCCTTTAAGTAAGGGTTCTTAACAGCCGATTCTAAGTTAGAAGCAGTTCTTTGTGCATCTTTACGAACAGAAGAAACAGAAGTTGAATAGTAAGAGAATCCGATGTAGTCAACAGTACCTTTTGCTAAGATTTCGTCGTCTCCTTCTTCTTTAACGATTTCAATTCCTTTTTTCTTTAATTCTACTAATTTCCATTCTGGATAGTATCCTTTACATTGAACGTCTACATAGAATTCACGAGCACGTTTGTCAATAATACGTTTCCATGCAGCTTCTGGGTTGCAGTCTTCTGCATAGTATTCGTTTTCATTGATCATCATACCGATCATGAAATCAGGGTTAATTTCGTGTCCACGAATAACGGTCTTCGCAGCAGCCACTAATAAGTGCCATACAGCTTGTTCTACTTTGTCTGGACGAGATAAAGCCTCTGTAATACCTAAGTTAGTGTAGTCACGGCAGAAGTTGATTTCGTTGAATGTTTTCCAGTATTTAACTTTGTTCTTATAACGTTGGAAAATTGTTTCCACATAGTTCATGTAGAAATCCATAACTTTACGGTTTACCCATCCACCGTATTTAACAGCTAAATTTAATGGCATATCGAAGTGAATGATTGTGATTTGTGGTTCGATACCATACTTTAACATTTCATCAAATACATCATCGTAGAATTGTAAACCTTCTTCGTTTGGTTGTTCGTCATCTCCATTAGGGAAAATACGAGTCCAGTTAATAGACATACGGAATGAAGTGAATCCCATTTCTGCGAACAATGCGATGTCTTCTTTGAAGTGGTGATAGAAATCTGTTGCCACGTGTGATGGATAATATGTATTTTCGTCTACATAAGGTACAGCACCTTCTGGTACTTCAGTTCCTCTACGGTCGATTACAGTCGTTGTTCCATCAGCTAATTTTAAGAACATTCTACGTGGTACACCATTACGTCCGTCTCCACCAGTGATTACGTCTTGGATAGATAATCCTTTTCCACCAGAGATATAACCACCTTCATATTGGTTTGCAGCTGTTGCTCCTCCCCAGAAAAATCCTTTTTTAAATCCCATAAGTATTCCTCCTTGAATTATCTATATTATAAAATAAATAATTTTATTTTTATAATACTATTTAT
>JAGHTX010000204.1 GCA_018065105.1 Bacillota bacterium | reverse complement strand
AAAAGTCAATACCTAAAAGTGAAAAAGTTGGGGGTAAAGAAAAAAAGGCACTACTTAATAGTGCCATAAAATAAGGCTCGCAGAGTTTTCGAACGAGCTCTTACAAAAAAAGGAGGTCTTGACAACCTCCTAAATTTCTCTACTATAGAGCGTTGTGCAAAATCTCTAATACTGTATCTAAGTCGTTAACGTTAATTTGTCCTGGAGCTGAAGCTTTTTTAGCTGCACCAAATGTTAAGCATGATCCGAATACTTCACCAGCTAAACGAGAGATAACTCCCATACCACCCATTGACATTGTGATAATTGGACGGTCTGCGTAGTTTTCAGCCATATCTTTTGTTGCCTTTAATACAGTTAATACGTCTTCTTTACAAGTTGGCATTAACGCAATCTTAGGAATATCGGCACCTAAATCTTGCATTTTACGTAAACGGTAGATGATGTCATCGTGAGCAGGCGTTTTATCGAAATCGTGGTTAGACATGATTACGTATACACCATTTGCGTGAGCGTATTCTACGATGTCTTTTACTTCAGCATCTCCTGTGAAGCATTCAACGTCTACGAAGTCTACTTGTTTTGAATCAACCATAGCTTTGTTTAAAGCTACATAGTCTGGGTTTGAAATAGCCATTTCTCCCCCTTCTTTTGAAGTACGGAAAGTTGCTAATAATACAGCGTCTCCTAATAATTCACGAACTTTTGTAACTGCAGCTAAAGCAGCTTCTTTGTCCATGATTGCTTGGAAGTGGTCCATACGCCATTCGATGATGTCATATTTTAATCCGTCTAAATCAGCGATAGCGCTAGGAATTTCTTCCATAGTTTTTGGCATTACAGGAATACAGATTTTTGGTCTTCCTTCACCAAATACGATATTTCTTACATTGATAGTTTTCATAATTCCTCCATGTTTTAAGAATGGCATAAAAGTTTGTTCTTTTCAAACAAACTTTTACGCACTTATTCATGACAACTTAATAATTATTCAGCATCTCCAACTAATTTAGAATAACGCATATTTACGAATAATCCTAATAATACACCAACAGCTGTTAATACGATGTTCATTGTCATTACACCTGCAGGAGTCATTCCTGAAGCAGCTTGTAACAATGTATAGTTACATAATGAAGACATGATCATAACTAGGGCAGTAACTGTACCTTTGATTTTTGGAAAGATTTCGTTACATACAGAAGTTGCGATTTGTAGTAAACCACCTGATGCGAAACCACCAATTAAAGCAGCACCGATAGATAATGTTGCTTGTGAAGGCATGATACGAACAACAATTAATGTGATTAAACAGATTACTGGATAAACTAAGATAAATTTAACGTCTTTGATCCATTTAGTTAAGAATGCAGTTCCTACTAATACAACTAAACAAGCTGTTGAATAGTATGTTTGCATAACCGCAGGAGTTTCCCAACCAGCATTAGATACGGCGAAGTTTTGTGCACAGTTTAACCATAATTGGAATGTTCCTGTACAAGTGAATCCGATAGCGATCATTGCGATAGATTCAATTGTGAAGTTAGCGTTTTTAATACCTTCGATTAATCCTTCTTTCTTTTCAGTAGATTCACCATCTGGTAAAGGCATGAAGAAGATCGCAACACCTAATACTAAATAAGCTAAACCACAGATCCAGAATAATTTGTTGTAGTTATTTAATAATACAGAAGTTCCGTTTAAGTCGAATGTAGCTTGTACACCGTTTACGATGATTGGAGCAGCACAGAATCCTAAGAATCCAGCTAAGAACATTTGTGATACAGAAATCGCAAATTTGATTCCCATAGTCGCAACACCTTTTGCAGAAGTGAAGATTTCACCTAATGCAGGGTAAATACCTGTGTCTAGGAATGAGTTAGCGATACCACCGATTACAGCACATGTGTAAGCGATAGTATATCCACCGTTAGTTCCAGCATTGAATGCGAACATTAATCCTAATAAGTAAACAGCGTATGATAATGATCCAACCATTGTTGAAATTTTACGACCCATTTTATCTGATAAAGGACCAGCGAATGGTAACGCAATTAAACGTCCTAATCCTAATGCAGCAGAGATAGCTGTAATTTTCATTGCATCAACTCCCCATGCATTGGCAAGAGTTGCTTTAATAGTAGCTTGTCCTAATACAGAACATCCAACACCGTGTACAAAGTAGTTTAAGTACATGATAATGGCAGCAGGTAAATATTTTTTATTTTTCATAAATTTATAAATCTCTTCTCTTTCTAATTAAAATTGAATATCTAATACATCTTTGATGTGATCGATAGGCATGTCTTGTCCAGTCCATAGTTTGAATGCAGCAGCACCTTGGAATAACATCATTCCTTCACCGTTGATGGCTTTAGCGCATCCTACTTTACGAGCTGTTTCTAATAATTTAGTTTCACGAGGCATGTAAACTGTATCAGCTACGATTAGATCTGGACGTAAGTATGTTTCGTCTGGAATAACCATTTGTCCTTCTAATGGTTTCATACCAACACCAGTAGCGTTCATGAAGATATAAGAATCAGCGATTTCTCTTCTTAAAGCTTCGTGGTCAGCTAAATCGTAAAGAGTAGCTTTATAGTTTGTTTTTTCGTTGATGTTTTTAACGTTTTGTTCAGCACGTGCCCAGAATTCATCTTTACGGTTGAAGATTGAAATTTCAGCAACACCGTCTAATGCAGCTTGAATTTCGATAGCTGTAGCAGCTCCACCAGCACCGGCGATAGTCATCTTTTTACCGATTGGATCTACACCAGATTCTTTTAACGCACGCATCATTCCAGTACCGTCAGTGATTGTTCCTGTTAATACACCATTGTCATTAACAACTGTGTTAACAGCTCCACATAATTCAGCAGCTGGAGTTAATTTGTCTAAGTATTGTCCGATAACAGTTTTGTTAGGCATTGAAACGTTCCATCCACGAACTTTCATTGCACGGAAACCTTTTACAGTTTGTTCCAATGTTGAGTTATCAACTTCGAAACATAAGTAAGCGTAATCAAGTCCTAATTTCATGAATGCTTCGTTGTGCATAGTTGGGCTTTTTGAGTGACGAATTGGATATGCGATTAAACCGATTAACTCAGTGTGCCCTGTAATTCTTTCTGTAATTTCAGCCATTTTATAAATCTCCTATAATAAATTTTTTTGTTTTAATAAGTTGATGATGTTACGTCCTTCAGCAACACCATAGATAATTTGACGAGCACGAACAGAGTCACCAATGTTGTATACATCTACGTTAGTGTCTTTGAAGTGTTCTTCTAATTCTTTTAAGAATGGGTTGTTAGCACGCATTCCTAAACAGTTGAATCCATAATCGAATGGAATTTCCATACGTTCTCCATTGCGTTCTACAACGAAGTGGTCAGCGTGTACTTCTTTTAACGCTGTATTTACCATTGCGTTAACGTTGTGGTCACGGAAGATTGTACGTACTTGTACTTTTGTAACTGGATCTAATAATGTACCGATAGCTGGTGCCATTTCGATGATAGTTGGTTCTGCTTTACGGTTAGCGAAGAATTCAACTACGTCAAGTCCTACGGCTCCACCACCTACAACAACGATCTTCTTATCTGAACAGTCTTCTGGATAGTTAGGGATATTGTCGATCATTCCTAAAATTGATTTAACGTTTCCACCTTCAACATCTACATTTTCCTTTAATCCAGGAATTGGAGGCATTAGAGGAACAGATCCTGTTGCGTTAACAACGATATCTGGTTTGAAGTTGTCGATGATATCCATTCTCATGTTGAATCCTTTGAAAATGAATAAGTTAGGTAATTTTTCAGCTCTGTGGATTAGGTAATCCTTGAAGTAAGCAACACGATATTTTTCAGGGATTTTAGAAATAATTCCTGATAATCCACCTAATTCGTTAGTGTTTTCAATTAAGAATGTTGTACATCCTACTTCCGCTGCTGTACATGCGGCTTCTAAACCAGCTGTACCACCACCGATAACAACAACATTTGTATTTTTCTTAACTTTTAAATTCTTGTATTCTTCTCCACCTGTTACGTTAGGGTTAACAGTACAACGAATTGGACGGTTTAAACCAATACGGTGTCCAGCACAACCAACGTTACAAGAGATACATTTACGAATATCATCTTCGTGTCCGTATTTTACTTTGTTTGGCCATTGAGGGTCGGCAATAAATTGACGTCCCATACCGATGAAGTCAGCTTCACCATTTTGGATGATTTCTTCAGCGATTTTTGGATCACGGATATTACCTGCAATAATAACTGGTTTTCCAAATTTTTCTTTGATTGGTTTCGCAAGTAATGGAGCTTTCCATCCATCTGGTAAGTAGTTGGCATCGATTTGTAAGTGAATTGAATCAACCAAACCAGCTGATACGTGAATTACGTCTACTTCGTCTACGAAGTATGTTAATAATTCCATTGTGTCTTCTAATGTGTTTCCACCTTTTAAGAATTCATCTGCGCTTAAACGCATAATGATTGGGAAGAATGGACCAACTGCTTTACGAACTTTTTCAACAACCAATTTCGCAAAACGAGCACGATTTTCAGCACATCCACCAAATTCATCTGTACGATTGTTTGTAAGTGGTGATAAGAATTGTGAAATTAAATAAGAGTGTCCACCGTGGATTTCTACTGCATCAAATCCAATTGCTTGCGCACGTTTAGCAGCAGATGCATAGTCATCAGCGATTGAATAGATTTCTTCAACAGTTAATGGACGAGGTTTTGCGCCACCTTCTTTGTTTGGAAGGTCGCTAGCAGAAACTGGTTGCATTCCGATGCGGCTTTCTAATGCACTGGCTCCTGCGTGGTTTAATTGAATTGCCATCTTTGTTCCATAGTTGTGGCAAGTTTCACATAACTTGTACAATCTAGGGATGTAATTATCTGTGTCAATTCTTAATTGTGTTGTCCCGTTACTACCTTCTGGGAACTTAACACAGGCATTTTCTACGATGATAAGACCGGCTCCACCTTTAGCACGTTCTTCATAGTAGTTCATGTGTAAAAAACTCATTTCACCGTTTTGTTCTCCATAATTGGTACCCATTGGTGTCATAACTGTACGGTTGTTTACAGTTACACCTCTCATTGGGACTTTTCCAATTGTAATTGGAGAAAATAAAGCTTCATATTTTCCCATAGAAATATCCTCTCTTTTTCTAACAAATTTATGATATGTGATATAAATCACGAGAACAATTAATAGTAACATCAATATTTATAGATATAATCTATGTATTATGTTATAGTATTTGCATGAACTACAATTATTTAAAATACTTTCAAGTTTTGGCACAAACACAACACTATACACAAGCTGCAGAGCTCTTAAATATCTCACAACCCTCCCTTTCTCATGCCATTGACGAAATAGAAAGAGAAATTCAGATGCCTTTGTTTGAAAAACAAGGAAGAAATATTCGATTAACAAAATACGGTCAAATGTTCTATGAGGATATCAATTCAGGATTGAATGAGATTAAAGATGGAATCAAGAAGATGCAGACACTCTCGCATCGTGATACAGGGACCATTGATTTAGGATTCATTTATACATTGGGTTCTTACTATATTCCCAATTTGATTAAATCTTTTCTAAAAGACAACCCAACCATCAATTTCAATCTGAAACAAGGAACGAGCAACACTATCGTAGATCTTCTTGAATCCGAAGAATTGGATATTGGTTTCTGTTCTTATGTAGAAGATCGAAAGGATATTAACTACATCCCAATCTTAAAGGAAGAAATGGTTCTGATCGTTTCCAACAAGCATCCTCTCGCTTCTAAGAAATCGATTGATTTGACAACCTTAAGTAAAGATGAACCATGGATCATTTATTCCAATCGTTCTGGATTAAGACCTTATTTGAATCAGATTTTTTCGGAATTGGAAATAGAACCAAAAATTCGCTGTGAAATCGAAGAAGACAACGCTGCTCTGGGATTGGTTGATATCAATTACGGTATCGCGCTTATCCCGGATTTGGCTTTTACCGATCTTCACAATGTACAAAAAATTCGAATCACAAATAAACTGCCAGAGCGTACCATCTATCTGGCAACGAAGAAAAATCGGTTCTTAATTTCTTCAAATCACTTGTTGATCAACCACATCATGCACAACGCTTTTGATAATCGTTCTATTGAAGTTTAGTTTTTCATAAGAAATATTGATTTTTATATCAACATTTCTTATAATGTGTTCATGAATAGAAATCAAATTGTAAATATGCGTTATTATTTTTATTAATAAATGTCTCTGAGTTTAAATATTCAGGGATTTTTAAAGCGTTGACCATTCGTTAGCGCTTTTTATTTCAGGAGGATATATGAGAGTCGGATTAATCGGAAACGATTTAAAAAATAACTTCACAAAAGAAGTTAGTGAAGCTTTTGGATTAGAAGGCTACGTGATGCAGGAAATGGGATTAAAAAGTTTAATTGAATTGATTCAATCCAAAAACTTTGAAGGAATCAACGTTACCTTCCCTTATAAAAAAGATGTTGCCCGTCACATCGATGTAATGAGTGAACACGCAAAGAAAATCGGAGCGGTAGATACGATCGTGGTACGCGATGGAAAAACATATGGATATAACACCGATTACGAAGCTTTTATCTATATGATCGGTAAACACAACATCGATTTAAAAGATAAAAAAGTATTAATCATCGGTAATGGAGGAACTTCTGCTGCCGTACAACTTGTAGCCCAGGATCTAGGAGCTAGAGAAGTGCATATCGTAGATATCGTACCAAGTGAAAATTCTATTTCTTATGTAGAATGTTACGCAAAACACTTAGACAGTGAAATCGTAATCAATGCCTGTCCCGTAGGTATGAGTCCAAAGATCGAAGAAGAACCAATCGAAATGAAGCTTTTCTCAAAATGTGAAGCCTTGATTGAAATCATCTACAACCCTATCCTTACAAAATTAGGACTTGATGCCCAAGAAAATGGAATCAAGCGTGTCATCGGTATTGAAATGCTGGTAGCCCAAACCAAAGCGGCTGTGCAATTGATCAAGGGTGTGCAAATCAGCGATGAAAAACTAGATGAAGTTATTCAACAAACCATTATTAAAAACACAAATATCGTATTAATCGGTATGCCAAGTGCTGGAAAAACAACCATCGGTCATATGTTGGAAGCTCGTCTTCAAAAACAATTCATCGATATGGACGATGTTGTCGTAAAAGATACAAAGATGCGTATTCCGGATATCTTCGCACACAGTGGAGAAGCTGGTTTTAGAAAATTGGAAACTTTAACCGCTATGAAGCTTTCACGTATGAACAATGTCATTATCGGAACTGGTGGAGGTACCATCAAGAATAAAATCAACATGGACTTCTTACGATTAAATGGAATTATCATTTTTATCGACCGTGATTTGGAAAACTTGATTTCTTCCGATCCGAACCGTCCACTATCTTCTTCCCAAGCCGCAGTGGCAAAACTTTATGAAGAAAGATATCCTATTTATCAAAAATACGCAACCGCCATCATTCCAAACAACGACAATATCGAAGATTCTGTCAATGAAATCATCGAAGCGTACTACAAAACTTGTCGTGATGCGATTCGCCAATAAGAAAGAGGAGAAGCCATTCTCCTTTTTTCTTTTTCATCCTTTCCTTTATATGTTAAAATGATAGATAAGGGGGCGATATATATGAAATGTGGATTTTTAAGTGAAAAAGGAACTTTTCCAATATTACATCAAGTATATGCTTCCCTTCAAATCGAAGAATTTTCTTCTTTCATCTCTTCGCAATACGAAGTGAAATCTTTTCTGAATCAAAGAGATTTTGATGGCGTAGAAGTCGCCCGACAGTTTCAGAAATACGCCTATATTGCCTGTGATGAGGTTGATGAAAACGCCCATAAGGCCAAACTGGTCAACTGTATTCGCAATCAGGACGGAAGATTAATCGGTACCAATACCGATTATGAAGGTATCAAATACACTTTTATATCCAAACATGTAGATCTTCAAAACAAGGTTGTTCTGATTGTGGGGAATGCCCAAAATGCCAAAGTGGTAAAAACGGTTTGTGAAGATATGGGCGCCAAAAGTGTAAAAAACATATTCTACAAACCATCTTATGGATACATCACGTATAAAGAAGCCTATTCAAAATATAAGGATGCAGATATTTTAATCAACACCATCTCGGTGGGAAGAAATCTTCAGGAAGACAATCTACCGATTGATTTATCTAAGTTTTCTAACGTTTCCTTTGTCTTCGATTTAATCTATACCCCACTTCTAACACGATTATTATTAGAAGCGAAAAAAAGAAACATTCCCTATTCCAATGGTCTAAGCGCCTTTGTCTATTCGCATATTTGTAACCTGGAATTTTTCGAGAATAAAAAACTCGAAGCTGATCCAGAAGCCATCAAGCTCCAATTGATTAAAAACCAATGTAACATCGTATTTATCGGTATGCCTAGTGCTGGTAAATCCACTACTGGAAGACGGGTAAGAGGACATATCCATAAACGCTGGATCGATTTGGACAACCAGATCGTTCATGAAGAAGAAAAACCAATTGCTCACCTTTTTGAAGAACTGGGTGAAAATGGATATCGAGAAATCGAGTCCCGCATTGTCAAAAAGTTCGCTGGAAAATCCGGTCTCATTATTTCTACGGGAGGTGGCGTAATATCCCGGGATATCAATATGATCCTTCTTTCTCAGAATGGTATTTTGATCCACTTAAATCGACCACTCGAATTCTTAAAACGTAAAGACAGTCGTCGACCGATCCTAAAGAACAACAAGATTGAAGATCTATTTGAAGCCAGATTCCCAATCTATCAAAAATATGCCGATTTTACCATCGATACCGAAAATTCGATTGAAGATGCCATCCAAAAAGTCCTTAAACTTGTGGATGATGAACAAACTTACAATAAATTCAAGTAGGCCTCTGGTCTACTTTTTAGCGAGGAAAACAGTATGTACAACAATCCATTCCCTTATTCCAATGACAATAAGCGATATTATACAATCAGTTATTATTTCAAAGAAAAATATCATCAAAAGGTGGCCAAAGTCCCACTGAATGCCGGATTTACTTGTCCCAATCGGGATGGAAGTAAATCTGTGGGTGGATGCACTTTCTGTTCGAGCAAAGGTTCTGGGGATAGTATTTTAGACTTTCAGGAGAGTCTGGAACATCAATACGAAGTGGGACTGGAAAGAATGCGACACAAATGGCCCGATTGTTTAGGCTTTGCCTATTTTCAATCGTATACCAATACCTACGCACCTCTTTCTAAGTTAAAAGAAATTTACGATCCTTTTTTCAATCGAGAAGACGTGACGGGTATAGCCATTGCCACGCGAGCTGACTGTTTAAAAGAAGATGTCATTCAATATTTGGAAGAACAGGCAAAGAAAAAGGAAACCTGGATCGAATTGGGTCTACAAAGTATTCATGAAAAAACGATGCAAGCCTGTAATCGTGCCCATACGACACAGGAGCTCTACGATACGCTGGACCGTTTGGCAAATACTTCCATCCATGTATGTGTTCATATTATGAATGGACTTCCAGGAGAATCCAAAGAAGATATGTTAGAGACGGTTATTCAACTGTCGAAACATAAATTTGATGCCATCAAGATCCATATGCTTCATATTATCGAAGGAACCAAAATGGCAGAACAATATAAGGATACAAACTTCCCACTTTTCTCGATCGAGGAATACGTGGATGTTGTGGTAGATCAATTGGAACTACTCCCTCCTACCTGTGTCATTGAACGAGTGACTGGAGATGGTTTGGCTAAAGATTTAATTGCGCCTTTATGGACAATAAAAAAGACCATTGTTGCCAATGAGATTGATAAACGAATGGTCAAAAAAGATACATGGCAAGGAAAAAAGTTCGGAAATTAATCCGAACTTTTATTTACCCTATTTAATTTCTTTTACGTAGATGTTGTTGACACGGTCTGGTCCAACAGAAATCATAGATACTGGTACACCAGTAAATTCTTCAATGAATTTGATGTAGTCTTTACAATTTTGTGGAAGTTGATCGTATTCAGACATTTTTGAAATGTCTTCGTTCCATCCTGGGAATTCTTTGTATACTGCTTTTGCCTTGGCAACCAATGCTTGATCACTAGGAATGTAGTCGTATACTTCTCCATCGATTTCGTATCCAACACATACTTTTAATGTTTCAATAGATGTTAATACGTCGATCTTTGTTAATACGATGTCAGTTAAACCATTTGTCATATTGGCGTGTTTTACAACCAAAAGGTCTAACCATCCACAACGACGTGGACGTCCAGTTGTTGCTCCGTATTCTCCACCAGTCTTACGGATCCATTCCCCTTGTTCATCTAATAATTCAGTAACGAAAGGTCCTTCTCCAACACGAGTTGAGTACGCTTTTACAACCCCAACAACAGTTTTGATTTTACTTGGAGCTACGGCAGCACCTGTAGTTACCCCAGCACTTGTTGGTGAGCTAGATGTTACATATGGATATGTTCCATAGTTGATATCTAACATAGCAGCTTGTGCCCCTTCGAACAATACAGTTTTGTCTTGATCTAATGCTTCGTTTACGATGTGTGTAGTTTCTTTGATCATTGGTAGGATACGATCACGGATTGCCTCAAAATCTTTCAACATTGTATCGTAATCCATAGCGTGTCCATCATAGACTTTAGTGAATAATTTATTTTTGAAGTCTAATACTTCTTTTAAACGAGCTTTGAAGTGGTCAAAGTCAATAAATTCGTGATAACGAATTCCACGACGTGCATATTTATCTGCGTAACAAGGTCCGATACCGCGTTTTGTTGTACCGATTTTATTATTGGCTGCTTGTTCTTCCAATTCATCTTGGTAACAGTGATATGGCATCAACATTTGTGCACGGTCACTGATAATGATGTGATCACAAGTCAATCCACCAGCAATTAATGTATCCATTTCTTTTAATAATACGAATGGGTTACAAACAACACCTGGTCCGATAATACATAACGATCCTTTATGTAATACACCACTTGGTAATAAGTGTAATACGTGTTTCTTTCCTTCAACAATAACAGTGTGTCCTGCATTGTCTCCACCTTGGAAACGAACGATTAAATCCGCTTTTTCAGCTAATACGTCGACGATTTTTCCTTTTCCTTCATCGCCCCATTGAGTTCCAACTACTACTTGGCTAGACATGATAGTCCCCCTTTTCACTTTTTTATAACTCTACCTTATAATTTTATCACATTCTACTATAAAACCAAACAGAAAATATTTTTGGACTACACAATTCGCATAAAATACATACTTTTTGAACAATTTGCACTATAATAGTTCATGAGGTGAAATACATATGAAAAAACCAGAAATAAAAAAAGAATGGGTAAAGCCATTATTGAATACACGTTTTCTTAACGTATATGATTTAAATCCTAACAATTCCAGAAAATACTTCGATGCATCCAGAAGAAGCTTAGAAGATCTAGTGGCGGTAAAAAGTGAAGAAGAATTTAAGAACATGCTTCCAGATGCGGTGAGCATTGTATTGATTTTAGAAAACGATGGCGAAGAAAAATTATTATTAACGCACGAATATCGTTATGCCACTGGGCAAGAATTATTAAGTGTACCTGCGGGACTAATCGATGCTGCGGATAAAGAAAAAGAAGCTCCACTATTTGAAACCGCAATTCGTGAAGTGTTTGAAGAAACTGGACTTCAATTTAAAGAGGGGGATGAAGTCTCTCTAGTCAATCCTTTACTTTTCTCTACACCAGGAATGAGTGATGAAAGTAATGGAATCGTTAAAGTAAAACTTCACAATCCAGACCTTTCTACCATTTCTGCCGATCATAGTGAAGGTGGAGAAATCTTTACTGGATTTGATCTATTATCCAAAGAAGAAGCCAAACGCATCTTGAACCAAGGTATGGATGATGCCGGTATCTTCTATTCTGTATATACATGGATTGGTTTAGCTACATTCTTATTGGAACTTTAAAAGGAGAAACGTTTTGTTTCTCCCTTTTTTATTCTTGCAAGAATTTTTTCACATTCTCTAAATGCTTAAGGCCAGCCATTCTTCCTAATTCATACACTCTTTTTAATTCGTTTGAATCTTTTGTGTTACTTTTGATATTTAAAGAGGATTCTGGACGAATCACATAGACACTTCCCTGTTGTTCTTTTTGATGAATGTACTCTTTTTCATGATTATACATTTTATATCGAATAGATAGCGCATGAACCAAATTTGGATACTTGTGTAAAACGATTCGAATCAGTCCTAAAAATTTTTGTTTCTCTTTTCGATATTCAATAGGTTGGGTTTCGATGACCACATTTCGATCATAGCCAATCGATTCGAAATATTCTAAAGGAATCGAATCGGTACTTCCACCATCTAAATATTTCTTTCCATGGATTTCTACCGGTCGAGAAAAGACCGGAATCGAAGCCGAAGCACGAATCCAGAGAATGTCTTCTTCATCCCCATTCACACAGTTATGATATTCAGCTTTTCCCGTTTCAACATTACTGACCACGCAATGAAATTCCATGGGATTCTTTACATAAGCTTCTCTATCCCAGGGATCCAAACGATAGATCAAATCTTCGTAACAGAATTTAGCATTGTATAGATCTCCTGTTGTGATGAGTGACCAAATTGAAGAATAGCGTTTGTCGTTACAATATTTACTGTTGTATCGAAACGCACGACCAATTTGTCTGGATTTGTAGTTACAGCCAAAGGCAGCCCCTGCTGATACACCTATGGCTCCATCAAATTCTATATTGTTTTCTAAAAATACATCAATGACACCACACGTAAAAATTCCACGCATGGCTCCACCTTCCATGATTAAACCTTTTTTCATATACGATACTCCCGTATCAGATTGTATTCCTTCTTGTTCAAAAAGACAAATAAAAAGCTCTTTCTTAAGAAAGAGCCATTTGATTATTCTTCGATTATTGCGTTGTGGTAAACTTTGTTTACGTCATCCGATTCATTCAACATGTTCATTAATTTGTTGAATGCAGCGATTTCATCTGGATTTGATAATGTTACATATTCATCTGGAACCATTCCAACTTCACAAGTGTGAAATTCAACACCTTCGATGTTAGCTTCTAAGATTTCTTGTGCTTTAGCGAAATCAGATGGATTTACTTTAATATCGAAGTATCCGTCTTCACAAGCGATGTCTGTTGCGTCAACTTCTTCCATTAATAATAAATCGAACATTTCGTCTTCAGACATTGATGATTCAAAGCTGAATACACCTAAACGTTGGTATCCGAATGATACAGAACCAGCACTACCGATTTTAGATCCTTTTGATTTGTTGAATGCGTTTCTTACTTCAGTGATTGTACGGTTTGCGTTGTCTGATAAACATTCAACGATTACTGTACAGTTTCCAGGACCGAATCCTTCGTAACGTGATTCAGAATAGTTTGAGTTATCTCCACCTTTTGCACGGTCAATAGCTCTTTTAATAACGTCTGCAGGAACGTGGTTTGATTTTGCTTCTTTAATTTTAGCTCTTAAAGCTAAGTTCATATCTGGATCAGGAACTCCGTTTTTAGCAGCAATAAAAATTTCCTTTCCATAACGACCATATAATTTTGATTTAATAGCAGCTGTTTTTGCCATTGAAGCTGCTCGTACTTCATGCGCTCTACCCATACTCTATAGATCTCCTTTATTCAAACTATGACATTATAGCACCGAAAAAGCGATTTTTAAAGCGTATCTCTCAATTTTTTGTTTAAAAATGTAATTTTTTCACAAAAAAACTGTCCGTAGACAGTTATTCTTGCGCTCCCAGATATTGACAATCACTAAAACCTAAAATCATGCGTAAAAGATTGGGTAAGAAGAACAAACCAACTCCGTATCCCTTCCCTTTTCCATAAGCTTTTGCCGTGTTGATGGATAAGTGCCAATTGATCCATATCGAAATGATCGTAAAAGCTATCGAAATAACCATACAAATAAAGCCTAGGAACGGATTCTTAATCACTCTTTCAAATCCGTTTAGTATCCCGACAATGACACTTCCACCTAGATACAGGAAGAAGAATTCAACATTCCATACTAAACGATAGAAGACAAACTGATTGTAGAAAGGAATTAAAGACTTCCATCCTTTTTCTTCTGCCTTATTAAACAATTTCCAATACCCGATAACTCGTAACACAGTTAGAGTCACAGCCAAAATAGCTATTATAATAAAATAGGAAAATAATAGTAGAATACCTAGATCATCCATGTTCGATTCTCTTTACTAGTCTGCATCTCTTGCGACAATTTTTAAAAT
>JAGHTX010000024.1 GCA_018065105.1 Bacillota bacterium | reverse complement strand
TTTGAGTAGAAATATACAAACTAGAGATTGTAAATATACAGTATTTGTTCTTGAAATTCTTCACTAAAATCTTCTAGGTCTTTTTCAGTGATGGCTCCATCTCTGAGTAAACCAAGAATTATATATGTTAGCTCCGAACGGCTTATAGATACAATGACACCAGGTTTTCTTCGATCTTCTTTGATCCTTTTTTCCAATGCCCAGAATTTTTCGGAAGCTGGGGCATCACCATTTAATAGTTCAATATATTCTTTACATAAGCGTTCCATGTAGGCTTCTTGCCATTTTGGAAGTTTTTCTCTAAAGAGTTTCCAATCTCTTTTTGATATATCATTCATAATATTCTCCTCTTAGTATGTTTTTATTCATCCAGACCTCGTCTTTCGGTACAGATTTCATCCAACCAGCCTTCATCATAAGAACTTCCACAATTTTTATAAGGAACGGCTCTTGGTTTTCCCATCTTATAGTATTTACAATTTTTTTGGCCATAACAGAAACTTTCAAAACGGAATTTTTGAGAGATTCCCCAATCGTATTCGATTGCCACATTGGCCATACAGGCCCACTTACAAGTTTTACATTTACTACTCCAGACTCTTTTATCAAGCATTCGACATCCTCGCCATTCATATACGGACAAGGCAGGAACTTCATCGTTCCAGGGAGCACTGGTGGCTTCCCTATTGGGTGCGCTTAGGATCTTTTTTAGACCACCGACTCTATAGTAATCTGCATATTCAAGTTGTGGATATAGTTTTGTCCAACCAGTTCCTTTAATAACATCTCCTATATGAAATTTGTACTTTTCTTGTTGTTTTTCGGAGATGGCAATTACGAATTCTCTTTCTTCTCCATCTGCATTTCCTTTCAGAAAAAGATTGTAGCCAATGTGAGAGTGTGTTCGATTGTCCAGTCGATATCTCCAGACATTGGATCTAGGTTGGACGGCAATAATTTCTCCTTCGTAGGAAATTTTCTTTTGTTTCGTATTCATTTTTTTATCCTCTATTTTGATTCAATGTATTCCACAAAGGCATTAAAGTATTGATCTAGTACTTCTTTATTTGCCAATTGTTTGATCCAGTTTTTATTTAGAGAATCATATCCATAATAAAGTCCGGCAAGCCCTCCCACTATGGCACCGACTGTATCGGTATCTTCTCCTAGATTGATGGCATGGAATACAATGTCGTTATAATTATCATATTTAAGGAAACAATAGAGTACAGCTTCTAGTGTATGTACTACATATCCACTTGAAGATATAGTGGAAACATTTCTTGATACTATAGTTTTGTCCATAATGGATTGATAAACGGATGGATAGTTTGGAAACAAGGAAATGGTTGCTTCATAAGCTTCTTGTTTATTCATTCCTTTTAATAAGTTTTGGGCAAAACATACATAGAATTGACAGGCAAAGATGGATACTTCATGTGCATGTGTTAGTGAAGAACAATCTGCAATGACTTTCATTTTTTGTTCAAAATCCATATCTTTAGTATAGAAGACTAATGGAAGAATACGCATTAATGATCCGTTTCCATTGCTTCTTTCATCTTTTCCTCCACATGAAACTGGATCCATTCCCATTTGCATATTTAGAATGGAATTTCTTGTTCCAATTCCTATGTCGAATAATTCTCCATAAGGTGTATAGTTTCCAGATAAGTAAGTAATAAAATTCTTTGCGAGTAGATCTAGATCATATCCTTTTAAAATTGTATCGATTAATGCCAATGTAAGAGAGGTATCATCGGACCATGTACCTGCTGGTTGATCATACGTACCGTGTCCTCGCATTTCCCATACAGGATCTTTTTCTCTTTCTTTTCTTGTACTGAATTCAACGGGTACACCTAGTGCATCGGCTAGAACAAATCCATATAAACTTCCTAATGTTTTATTTTTCATACACATCATCTCCTTCTTATGGCTTTAGTATATAGAAAAGTTATTATTTGAAGGTAAACGTAAAAGGGACATATTATAGATTCAAGTCAAATTCATCGTGATTTGAATTTAACAGCTTTGCCAAGCGATCGAATTGTCTACTTGTTCGATAGTATTCCATAAAGCTATCTACCAGCATTTCTTTTAAAGCTGGATTCTTACAATTCAATAAGATATCTTCTTTTATTTCTTGGATGTGGGTATGGATATATTTTTCAACGACTTGTCTATGATCTTTAATAAAGTATCTTTCTTCTTCCAAATATCCATTGATTAAAAAGGGGATGAATTTAGAAGGTAATTCTTTTGCCTCTTCTTTCATATATATTTTTAAATTTTTAGGAAGGATACAAAAATCATTTCCAAAGCTGTCAAATAAAAATGGAGATATCTTTGTGTTTCCTTCAAGGACCAATTCTTCCAAAGTAACACATCCATGGAAGGTATGAGATTCTAGGGATTGAATTGATCTAGGTATAACGATTCTTTTTAAACTTTCACATTGATAGAAGGCAGCTGCGCCTATATAAGAAATGGATTGTGCCAGTTCTATTTCTTCTAACTGGCTGCATTGATAAAAGGCTTCGGGTTCGATAATCTGTACACCTTCTAACATTTTTACTTTTTTTATATTTTGAAAAGAGTGATATCCAATGGAATGAATAGAAGCTTCTATGGTTGTATTTTTACATCCTAGAAACAGGCGATTTTCTTTTGATTCTACAATCGCATTCCCTCGATCATCATATATTTCATTCTCTGGATCGATCTGTATGGTTTGAATATTTGTACAGCCTAGAAAGGAAGTAAGATCTATACTCTCTACTTCTTTTCCTAACTGTATTTCTTCTAGATTTTTACAATGGTAAAAAAGATGTTTTGATAGATTGGACATATGTATTTCTACCTTTTTTAATCCAACACAATAGGCAAAAGCCTGTTCATCTATAAAAGAAATCACACTTTTTAATTCGACTTCTTTTAGACTGAAACAATTATAAAAGGCATATTTAGAAATACTTTCTACACTTTCGAATTCTATGGATTCTAAGCTTATACAATCACAGAAAGCTCCTTCGTCAATTCTTTTTGTTCGATTTAGATTTATCTTCTTTAATTGTTCACAGTTCTCAAAGGCATAGGAAGCAATCGTATGTACTTGTTCAGGTATAGTAACTTCTTCTTCGTTTCCTGTATATTCTAATAAAATACCATCTTTTATGTTGTAGTTCATAAATTTAGTATACATGAAAAAAAAGCTGATTTCTCAGCTTTTAGGTGGCCATAAGAATAGAACCGATGTTCTTTTTTGATAGTCTGGATAATCGGGTCTTCTTTTCTTATTGTGATTTTCCATTAATGGAATGGATGCACAGATAAAGACTAGATCAATCGCAATTGAGCCAATTCCGTAATACCAGGCATTTGGAAGAACTAGAAAATAGGCCACAAGTAGTCCAAACCAGAACGTTAATTCGCCTAAATAGTTTGGATGTCTGGAATATTTCCAGATTCCTATATCACAGGTCTTTCTTTGTCCTTTTAAATTTTTAATAAAGGTATGTACGGTTGTATCGGCTAAGTATTCTAAAAGTACACCAGCTAACATGATCAGATATCCTAAAATGGTGAATGGATGAAATCTTGGTTCCTGCATCAGAATCAGTCCGGGTACCATGCCTAAATATACAACGATTGTTGGCATATATTGAAAGCCAAACAAATTTAATAAAAAGAACAAGGGAGCTGGTAATTTCTTTCGAAAATCGTGATAGCGCCAGTCTTCTTTCCCTGCCCCTTTATAGGTTACATACCAGTTGATGGTTAATCGTGCCGCCCAGATGAAGAATACGAAGAATAATAGTATCGCATTGATATTCCAGCAAGAAAAGCGAATCATGTTTAGGAATAATAATACAGGTGGTTCTACTGACCAATATGGATCGTATAAAGATGTATCTTGTAAAATATGGCTTACGATAAATACGGGTAGTGTAGCTACCATCGTAAAGATAAAGCTGGATAGTAGAATATCGGAACTAAATAAGGATGCGATAATTCCGATAATAAATGCGATCGTGTAAACCACAACGTTTACAACCAATCCTCTTTGTTTCCTTTTCATAAAACTCCTCTAAAACAAAATACCTTTTAGACAAACATTGGGTTCCTGTTTGTCTAGATTCCAAGAGTGAAAGGAATCACCCTGGCAATAAGTATACTCTTTACAAGTTGCACATTTTCCTTTTTTTCGATAATCGGTTCGATAGATTTGAAACCCTTTTTCCCAGACTTCTTTAAAAGAATCTTTTCGAATGTTTCCTTCTATGTATTCTTCTCTTCGTTCTAAGTCTAAACAGCTTGTGATATCCCCGTTGTAACAAATGCTGGCTACATATAATCCAGCATTACATAGAAAATACCATGGTCGTACTTCTCTTTCGTAATCGAGTCCTAGATAGTGAGAACATCCGTATTCCACACTCATTGTATCTTCAAAACGATGTTTCCTAATAAAATCAAACATTGTCTTATATTGTTCTTTCGATAGTAATAATTCTGGTTGTTTAGCAGCTCTACCAATCGGTTCGATATTGATCACTCGCCAGGATTTAACACCTACTTTTTTAAAAGTCTCATACATTTCTTCCAGTTCATGAATATTTAGGGCATGAATTACGGTTGTGATTTGTACGTGTTCAAAGTTTTGATCCAATAGATTTTGGATACCTGTCATGGTTTTCTCATACGAGTTGGAACTTTGTCGAAACCATTCATGGCTTGTCTTTAATCCATCCA
>JAGHTX010000015.1 GCA_018065105.1 Bacillota bacterium | reverse complement strand
AGGGCTTTATCCATTTTTTTATTCATCATAATCTTATTGTACAACACTCAAAATAGTTGTGAGAAAAAAAGTTGAATGATAGTATTAGGGCATGAACAATTTAATCGGAAATAAACAGTTTTATAAAAAAATGTTGTGGGTCATGTTACCAATTGCCCTTCAAAATGGAATCACAAACTTTGTATCGCTACTAGACAATATCATGGTAGGAAGACTAGGAACCGAAGCCATGAGCGGGGTTTCGGTTTCCAATCAGTTGATCTTTGTCTATAACCTTTGTATATTTGGCGCTTTATCGGGAGCAGGAATTTTTACAACCCAGTATTATGGAAAACAAGATAAAGAAGGAATCCAGTATACCTTCCGTTACAAGATTTTTCTTTCTGCCATTCTGACATTGGGAGCCATCTTGTTGCTGGTGTGTTTCAAAGATACTTTGATTTCCTTTTATTTGAATGGAGAAGGAAAAATTCTTGAAACTCTATCCCAGGGTAGAGAGTATCTACTCTTGATGTTAATTGGATTGCCTGCATTTATGATGATGCAGGTATATGCCACAACCTTAAGAGAGTGTTCTGAAACCATTTTACCTATGAAAGCGGGACTGATTGCGGTCGTAGTGAACCTGGTTGGAAATTATTTATTAATTTATGGTAAGTTGGGCCTTCCTGCTCTTGGTGTTGCAGGAGCAGCTATCGCAACCGTTTTATCTCGATATGTAGAAATGGCCATAAATATCATTGGCTGTCATCGTATAAAACAGTTCCAAGAACTCCTTTCTGGTGTTTACGCTTCCCTGAAACTTCCTTTTGATCTATTTAAAAAGATCTTTATTACCGGACTTCCTTTATTATTAAACGAAACCTTATGGGCAGCGGGTATGGCCATGCTGGCCCAATGTTACTCAACCAGAGGATTGGATGTCGTGGCTGCCATGAATATTTCAAATACAATCAACAACGTGGTCAACACCATCTTTATTGCCCTGGGTAGTGCAGCAGGTATCATCATTGGTCAGTTACTAGGAGCACAAAAAATTCAGGAAGCCAAGGAAACGGTTCCTAAGATGAACTTCTTTGGCGTCATTCTATGTAGTGTCTTGGCCTTATTCATGTGTTATTTCTCATCGGTATTCCCGACTATCTATAACACAGAGGTTTCCATTCAACACTTGGCTACTCGATTTATTTTTATTCAATCTTTATTTATGCCTTTGCAGTCGTATATCAACTGCACCTACTTTACCCTTCGTGCAGGAGGAAAAACATTTATCACTTTCCTATTTGATAGTGCCTATGTCTGGGTAATCAACGTTGTGATTGCGTTCATCTTATCTAGATATACAACCATTCCTGTCATTTATATATTCTTATGTATACAATGTATGGATATTTTAAAGGCTGTCATTGGTACATATTTATTGAAAAAAGGTGTTTGGATTCAAACAATTGTCACTTAAGAAGTTGAAACCAACTTCTTTTTTTATTTGATTCTGTGTATAATAAGAAGATGAACGGAAAAATCTGTTCACGAATTGAGGAGTTAGTATGAAAAGAGTAAAGAAAAACGATTCAATTTTTAATGAAATCAAACCAAAAGATGTACCTATAGAAGAACCTAAGAAAGAAGAACCTCAGGAAGAGGATGAGAAAGCTGGTTTTACTGATGAGCTAGAACCAATGCCTATTCTAATTCCTAGCATGGAAGAGAAAACGATGGAGGAGGCAATTCCTAAAAAGAAGAAAATGCGTAAGCTGGACTTCTTTAATAAAACCGCTATTGCGATCATCGTAATCTTCTTAGGTATTTGTATGAGCATCTACTTAGTTGTCGCTTATGTGGTAAACGAACCAAACAGTATGACCTTCCGTCGAGATGGTCTTGTTACGATTTCCAATTCGCGTATTTTCGATAGCGGTGGAGATATGATCTATGAGTTTGGTCAGGAAATTCGTGAAGATGTTGCCTATGAAGAATTACCACAAACATTGGTAGATGCCTTCTTAGCCATTGAAGATTCCCGTTTCTTTGAACACAATGGATTCGACATCCCTCGTTTCTTAGCGGCTGCGATGAACAACCTGAAAAACAATGACTTTTCACAAGGTGGTTCCACTATTTCAATGCAAATGATCGATAATGCGTTTACCAGCAACCAAACCGATAAGATCTTAAAAGAAAAGGGTAAAGTTGGAAAACTAGATCAAATTAAATTAAAAATTCAGGAAATCTATTTAGCGATGATTGCGGAACAAAGTGTCACAAAGAAAGAAATCTTCGAATACTATGTTAACCGTGTATGGTTCGGTTCGGGAAATAATACGCGTGGTATTCAAAAAGCCAGTCAGTATTATTTTGGAAAAGATGTTACCGAATTAAACCTAAACGAATCTGCTTTCTTAGCTGGAGCTGTCAATGCACCAAATGAATATAACCCCTTGTGTAACCTGAGTGATCCAGATTTTGATCACTTAGAAGCGGGAACAAAACGTAGAAATACAACTTTGGACCTTATGTTGACACACGGATATATCACGAAAAAAGAATGTAAACTTGCCAAACAAGTTAAATTAGCCAATGCCCTTCACTATGAGGTTAAAGATTTTAAATCCGATCCAAATGAAGCGTATATTGCCCAAGTTATCGATGAAGTTACGGAATTAACAGGACAGGATCCAAGTATCATTCCGATGGATATTTATACATCTTTGAATCGAGATTTACAAAATCAATCGGATAAGATCTGTAAGGGAGAAATTATTGAATTCCCTAACCCATTGTTTGATGTTGGATTTACTATCCTAGACAATAAAACTGGAGAAATATTAGCGGTTGGTCCTGGTAGAACATATCACACAGATGCCGTAAAAGTGGACACTTCGCTTGACCGTAAACAACCTGGTTCTTCTATGAAACCAATAGTTGCCTATAGTTCTACTTTTGATGTATTGGGATGGTCAACAGAACACGCTGTCGATGATAAGAAAAAAGATTACTGGCACAATAATTCTTACGTAAATAACTCTGATGGAAAATTCAGTGGAAAAATTAGTTTATCGTATGCCCTAGGGGTTTCAAAAAATACATGTGCTGCCGAAGCCATGGAACAATTGATCAATCGTCTTGGATATGATTATTGGGTAAACTTTATTCGTGAATGTGGATACGATAAAGACGTAGCCGAAAACTTTAACGAACAATATTCCATTGGTGGTTCCGATATGTGGGCAAGTCCAATCCAACAGGCAAGTGCTTATTCGATGTTTGCCAACAACGGAGTTCGTATTGATGCCCACCGTGTCAGAAACGTTATTATGAGAACTTCGGGAGATGTCATTCCAACAAACGCGAAGAAACATCAAATCATTTCGCCAGGGGCAGCCTTCATGATGTCAACATTACTATATAGAGTTGTAAATGGAGGATATCTAAACTTTAACCACTTATTGGCGGATTCTTATCCATGTTATGGAAAATCTGGAACTTCTGACTGGGGAGATGCAGGTCTTCAATATGGTATTCCACAAGCGTCAATTCGTGATGAATGGTCAATTGGATACACATCACAATTCACCGTTGCGGTATGGTCTGGATATACAGAAATTGGCTTTACACAAGGTTACTACATTCCTACAAATTATGTATCTAGCTATACACAAGCCTTTGAAATTTCAAACTACTTATTAGACTACGCAAAACCTTATGGAGATTATCACATGATCCCAGCTACCGATGATGTCGTCGCTTATGGTGGTGGATATATTAAGAGTGAATTCTATAATCTTGGAGATAGTATCACAAATAGTACTGGTACACAAAAAAGACAATAATAAAAATTAGACGTTCAAAACGAACGTCTTTTTTTTATGCATGAAAAAAGCCATCCGACTTGGATGGCTATACTTTTAAATATTACTTAGTGTGTAATAAGTGGTGTTCTTTACCTTTCAACAATCCATCGTATAGATCTTTAACGATTGGGTTGTCTACAGATAATTTGATTTGAAGATTGCTGTCGATGTCGTATAAGCTTTCAAGACGAGCACGTTTTGTCTTAGGACCGATTGGAAGAGGTTGTCCACCTCCGGCAATACATCCACGACGGCAGGCCATAACTTCTACGAAGTCATAATAAACTTCACCAGCTTCGATTTGGTTCATTAGATCGTCTGCATTCTTTAATCCGTTAACGATAGCGATTTTTAATACACGATCACCATATTGTACTTCTGCAGTTTTGAATTCTTCTCCACCACGGATTCCTAATACACTGATATCTTTTAAGTCAGATTGTTTAGAAGATCCTACTAAGTGACGAATTACGGCTTCTGTTACCCCACCAGTTACACCGAAGATTGATGCAGAACCAGATGCGATACCGAAAGGCATATCTAATGATTCAGGAGCTAAGTGTGCTAAGTCTAACCCAGCTTCTTTGATCATACGAGTTAATTCTTGTGTAGTTAATACGTAATCTACGTTTTGTTCACCATCTGTACAGTTGTCTGGACGAACAATTTCCGCTTTTTTAGCCGTACATGGCATGATAGAAACAACTACCGTTTTCTTTTCAATATTTTTTACTTTTGCATCTTCTTTAATGATAGCTCCGAACATGCTTTGTGGAGAACGACATGAAGAGATGTGTTTTACTAAGTTAGGGTGTTTTTCTTCACACATTTTTACCCATCCTGGACAACAAGATGTGAATAATGGTAAGTTTTCATTCTTTTCTAAACGTTGTAAGAATTCGTTTGCTTCTTCGATAACTGTTACGTCAGCTCCAAAGTTTGTGTCATACACTTCATCGAATCCCATTTTACGTAAAGCAGCAACCATTACACCTAATGAGTTTGTTCCTTTTTTGATTCCGAATTTATCCCCGATTGCGATACGAACAGCTGGAGCGATTTGTACAACAACACGAGTGTTTTTGTCATTTAACGCATCCCATACAGCGGTAACGTTTGATTTAATTGTGATAGCTCCAGTAGGGCAGGCAACACGACATTGTCCACATCCTACACATTGAGTTTCAGATAATTTTTTATTGAAAGCTGGCATTACACGAGTGTTTGAACCACGGTAAGCGAAGTTTAATACACCCATACCTTGTACTTCTTCACAAGTACGTACACAGTCTCCACAAAGGATACATTTGTTTGGATCGATTACGATACATTCAGAAGACATATCCACTTCCATTTCTGGTTTGTAGTTGTCAAAACGAATGTTTGCGACATTTAATGTTTGTGCTAATTTTTGTAGAGTACAGTCCCCATTTGAGTGACAAGTTGTACAATCTCTACAGTGAGAAGCTAATAATAATTCCACGATCATCTTACGATAATTACGGATCTTCGTTGTATTTGTATAGATTACCATTCCATCTCTTGGTGTTTCTGAACATGATGCAAGGATACGACCGCGATCATCTTCAACTACACACATACGGCAGGCACCATATGTAGATAATTCAGAGTGGTAACAGAATGTTGGAATATCAAATCCTGCTTTACGAATAATAGAAAGCAAGTTCTTTTCATCAGTAAAAGGTACTTTTTGACCATTGACAGTAATAGATTTCATTGTTTCTTACCTCCTATTCTACGACGTGAATTGCGTGGAATGCACAGTTGTCGATACAAGCACCACACTTAATACACTTAACAGTATCGATTGTGAATGGTGAACGAACAGCACCGCTAATAGCGTTAGCAGGACAGTTACGAGCACATTTAGAACATCCTTTACATTTACTTGGTTCAATAACGAAACGACGTAATTTCTTACAGTTGTGAGAACGACATTTTTTATCGACTACGTGTTCTACATATTCATCGTGGAAGTTTCTTAATGTAGAAAGAACTGGTTTAGCCGCAGATTTTCCTAAACCACATAATGCAGTATCGGTAATCATGACTGCTAATTCTTCTAACATATCTAAGTCTTCTAGAGTTCCATTTCCAGCAACAATTCTTTCAAGGATTTCTAACATACGTTTTGTACCTTCACGACATGGTACACACTTACCACAAGATTCGTTTTGTGTGAAGTTCATGAAGAAACGAGCAACTTCAACCATACATGTGTTAGAGTCCATAACTACAAGACCACCAGAACCGATCATAGCTCCGATTTTCTTTAATGAGTCAAAGTCTAATGAGATATCAAGGTTTGGAGAAATCAAACATCCTCCAGATGGGCCACCGATTTGTACAGCTTTGAATTCTGCATCACCTTTAACACCACCACCGATGTCAAAGATTACTTC
>JAGHTX010000072.1 GCA_018065105.1 Bacillota bacterium | reverse complement strand
CGCCTGTTGATGAAAGATAATAAAAAAGCAGAGAAGTTATTTAATAAAGCAGCCGATAAACTATTTAATGATTTTAAATTAAAACCAATGAAGAAATTTATTTTCCGAAAATTCTTAAACAAAACAATCTATATTTATAGTAAGACGAAATATTATGATGGGGTATTAGCCTTTGGTTATGTGGATCATGAAAAGGGATTGTGTTTTCGAATCCTTTGTCCGGCTACTTTCAACAAAGAAGAACAAGCTTTTGGAAATCCATTCAAAGATGTAACATTCACTTATAAAGAATTGGAATCCTATTCTTTCTTAGAAATGGATTATCGAGTACCTGGTCCTGTAGCTGAACATATAAATCCAATTATTGATGAAGTCTACAATGCGTATTCAACCAATCCAGACTTACATGAATTACGATATACTGTGGACATAGATGCGTTTAGAAATAAGTATCATCTTGATTTAATAGAAGTTACATTACAAGATAATAAGAAAATTTTGGCTAGAACAGAAACGATTGAAGATGGATATATCGTAGTGAGTACAGGAAAAGATCGTTTTAAAATTGAGGTCAATAAAGGTGAACTTTTACCATTAATCGATTAGAATAGATGCATGGAATATATTAGAGAAATGCAGAAAAAGAGCGCAGAAGAAATAAGAAATGAGATTCATAAATTGAGAGAACAGATCTATCATTATAAAAACGATCGTTGTTATCCTAAGGGGAATTGTGTATCTGCCAAATCTATTCGAAACTTAATTGAAATTAATGAGGAATACATTTCTGCATTAGAAGACATATTACAAGAGAGAGAAGAAGCGTTAGTGTAAGAACTAGCGCTTTTCTTTTAACAAACTTGTGTTATAATGGTGACTAATATTTAGGAGCATACAATATGAATATCTTACATACAATTTTATTAGTGGCTAATTCTTCAGAAGAATCTTTACCACCAGAGGCTATACTCATTTTGGGTTTTATCGCATTTGTTTTTATTGTTCTTGTTTTATCATCTTCTTCGAGTTCAGAAAAAACGTATACGACTTCTGAGAAATTACAGTATTGTAATAAAGCACTTCGTATTCTTGTTTTTGATGCGGATGAAATGAATCGAGAAAAGATATTGGCGAAGCGTTTAGAAGCGATTCAAACAGTCATTGAACATGATTATTTATTCTTAGAAGAAAAGCTACTACAATACTGCAAAAGTGAACTAAATGATATCAAAAGTCTTATGAATTCAGATTCAGAGAATAATTATATTAAACAAGAAGAAGGCGTAAAAAGACTGAATAAACTATATAGATATTTAGTGTCTAAGGCATTAGAGATTCAAGAAGAGCTTTCTATTAAAAGGGAAAAGAAATGACAAAAAAATAGGCACAGGATATTTATCCTGTGTCAATTCTTTAGGTAATGAATATATAGAACAATCTAATGGTGGAATAATTAAAAAACTATGCTTGTAATTCATATTTTGTCTTAAGATTATTGAATCTATTATAATTGATATATCCTTCTTTTTGTAATCTTCCTACAACGATGCCGATGTCGATATCATTTTCATTTGCGAATTCTTGTATAGATTTTGTTGTAAAACGATTCTTTGAGATAAAAGACTCGAATTTAATTTTTGGAATTAAAGTGTTACTTGCGAAATCGTCTGCATCTTTTTCTTCTTGTTCGGTTGTACCATTTTCATTATTTATATGACCATAGATAACGTGACCTAATTCATGAAAAAGACTAAACCAAAACTTATCTGCATCTTTTCCTCTTACGGTTAGTCCAATTACTATTTTATTTTTATCGTAGAAGGATGCTCCATGTAAAAAAGATCCATCAATGTGAGGAAGAAAAACTAGAGCTATACCACAATTAGCTAGCATTTTACATAATTCTGGGCAAAAGACTTCTGGATTTTGTTTTGTCATTTTACGGATGATTGGAATATAATGTTTTAATTGTTCTATATCAATTGTTTTTGTGGTGATTGCTCGCGCTTCTAGTTTTGCTTTTTGCGCCCAGGCTAACAGAGCATAATTGGCTTTTTCTGTGATAGCTTGTCGTCTATATGCAATACCAGGAATAAGCGGACCTTGGAGCATAGTCAATCTTACGATTTCAAAAAATTTTCTTAATGAGATTATTCTATCCATTGGTTTATTTGCAGAAGGAACCCATCCGTTCTTTTCCATTTCTTTATAAGGAAATTTTGAGGCTATTTCAATATCTGCATCCATATCGTTTTCTTCTTGAACTAGCAGTAACTTTTCTCTATAAATAGATTCTAAGTTATTCCAAAAATGTGCTGGCAATCCTAATACCATTTCTAAACGCATTGCCACTTCTTGAGTGAGAATTACATCTCCGTTAATTAGTTTACTAATATGTTTTTCAGAAAGGTCCATTCTAGCAGCAAATTCTTTTTGATTCATTCCACGATCATTAAGTTGTTCTTTAATAGTTACACCAGGTGGTGTAGCAATGTAAGTGCGACTTCTCCTCATCTTTTTTCCTCCTCGTTCATTAATATTTAATGATAATCAATGATTTCCAAAATATTAACAATTTGAATTTCATCTCCAATTTTTTTAAATACCAGTCTTTGTGGATGTACTAGATCCACCGCATATTGATTTTTTCTGTTTCCTGTTAACGGGTGACATCTACCGATGTGAAACTGAATCATTTGTTCAACGGAATCAGAAGCTCTAATTTGATCGATACGTAATTGTATTTTTTTAGCCATCTCGGATCCATATTTCTTTTCTGCTGCAGATGCATTGGTGCATATCTTCTCGATGTTTCTAGAATTATATTCAATTTTCAAGGGATCACCTCTTGTGCAATAATTAACCTCATAGGTTAATTATATTTTATATCCTTTTGGATTGATGTCAACTAATAATTTACCTTTGAGGTAAATATATATTGATTTTTCGAAATATACTCATATAAAAATAATGGTAGAATCTACCTGTTTTACAGATTGTTCTACCATTACTTCATTATGAAATAGTCTGTGTCAACTCCACTTGTTGTAGAAGTTGATATCTTAACGCATTAGTCTTCTACTTCAATAACTCCCCATGATGGAGCTTCGTATTCGTCTTCATCGTAAGGATAATCTCCTGGATTGGACATGTGTAGGATTTCAGCTCCTTCTCTAGCACAGCT
>JAGHTX010000138.1 GCA_018065105.1 Bacillota bacterium | reverse complement strand
CCAAAATATATTGAAGATTTTAAGGATGCCTATCCTTTAAATTTGGTAGCTATCGCGGATAAATACACTCTAAATACAATGTTTGGTTCCAGAGAAGACATTGTAAAAAAAAGAGGAGAAATGAAAGTATTGATAAATCCAGAAGATGCCAGAGCAAGAAATATTCATAGTGGTGATCTCGTTTGTATCTATAACGATTTATCCAGTATTTCGTGCAAAGCTGAAGTGATCGATACCATATCAGCTGGCTGTGCTGGTATCAGTGGTGTCTATGAATCCAGTCACAATGGAGAAACGATTCAACTCAATTCTTTGCACCATCCTCGTTTATCGGATATAGGTGCTGGTACCACATTGAATGGAAACTATGTAGAAATTAAAAGAAAGTAGATCTATTCTACTTTCTTTAATTCGTTTAACCAATGATTTCCTTTTACCTTGTGAATGCCCCAGATACTTTTAAAAATATTTCCCGATCTTAGAATTAAATATAAATAATGCACCGGCACTTTTAGAATAAAGGCACAAATGTATCCTAAAGGAATCGCAATGGCCCAATTCGAAAGAATATCAATTTTTAATAATGTCTGGGTTTGACCACTCGCCTTAATGACACCGTTACAAACAATGCTGGATGTAGAAATAAAGAATACCGTAACAATGGCTAGTCTTCCCATTTTGCTCGCTAAATCAAGCGTATCCGAAGATACATGATAATAGGACATAATGACAGGTAAGATAAGCGTGAGTACAATACTGTTAAAAACACCAAACACATATCCAAAAGAGACAAATCGATTTCCATAGGCATACACTTTTTCTTTGTTGCCTTCTCCAATTACATTTCCAATCATCACTCCTGCCGCAATCGAAATTCCAAAGCTCAATGTCGAAGGAATGACCCAGGCCGTATGTACAATGGAATTGGCTGCAATATAAAAAGCGGAAATGTGTCCGGTAATGCTGGTCTGTACGGAAGAGACAAGATTGCCTAATACTTCAATAGCCAGAATAGGTAAGCTAACTTTCATCAAGGTTTTGAATACGTCTAAAGTAAGACGATTCTTTAAATCAAACAGACGGAATTGAATTTCTTTTTCTATGCAAAGCACATAAACCATCACGATACAAAACTCACAGAATCGTGCAATCAAGGTCGCAATCGCTGCGCCTTTTAATCCCAAAACAGGAAAACCAAACTTTCCAAAAATCAGGATATAGTTTAATCCCGCATTGACTAGAGTCGATACCATGGTATTGATCAGGCCAATCTTTACATTCTTTCCCGACTGTAACATACTTACCAGTGCCGAGCTTATCCCATACAAAGGAATGGAATACTTAATAATCGAGACATAGGTTACTCCCTGTTCAATAATACCGGTCTGGTTGGTATATAAAGACATCAAAGAAGCAGGAAAGAAGGTTGCCAAAAGAAAGAAAATCAAGGATACCATTAGATTGATTCGAATCGTGGTTGCGGCAAGTGTACGCATTTGTCCTAGATTTTTTCGTCCATATTCTTGTGCACTTAATACACTGGCTCCACTGGCAAATCCCATGAAAAAGGTCATTATCAACCAGGCCAGGGTCCCACTGATAGCTACGGCCGAAATACACTCTTCGCCCAGCGTTCCTACCATGACATTGTCTAATAGCTGAAGAATCTGTGAAATCAAATATTGTCCAGCAATGGGCAGGGCTAATAGCGTTATTTCTTTGTAGAATTTCTTATTTTCAATTTTATACATGGCACTATTATACACAAGAACTAAAAAAGAGAGCAATCAGCTCTCTATAAATCGAATAAAATTTTGATCCAGTTGTTTTTCAACAAAAGCGGATTCCATACCTTTGATTCTTGATATTTCCTGAATGCTTCTTTGAAGGCTGGAAATGTAGTCTACCTCTTTTGTTTCAAAAGCCCATTCCAATGCGGAAATTCCATCACTTTCGATTAGCAATCTCTGAATATCTACTTTTTGAACGAGGTGACTGACACTTTCATCGATACCAACCGATGGACCAACGGTAAAGTAACATCCCAGATTTATATACTCTTCTAAATATTCCTTGCATGAATACCAGTGTACCAGATACGTATTCTTATATTTTTTTAAGAATGGTAAAGCTTCCTTTTCCATGCCTTTGAGATGAAGAATCACCGGTTTATGATGCTCATGGGCATATGCCAATTGTTTTTCAAAAACTTCTTTTTGAAGATTTAGATTCGTTTCACACCACGTATTATCTAGTCCGATTTCTCCTATAATCCTTGTTTGTTCCAAATAAGGAAAAAAGGAAGCATACTTGACGGTATCGACATGCCAGGGATGAATTCCATAACTGGTATGACATGGATATTCTTGTAGATAGCCTTGTACCAGCGTATGTTCTTCTTCATTTTCAATGTTGCAGATTCCCATTAAATGGTTCTCTTGGAACGATTTAAATAGATTCTGTGAGAAATGAAAATGGGCATCATGCATTGTTCTCACCTTTTAGAAGTTCGAAGATGTCTTGTTTCAAAGCCCCTTGGGAAAATAACCAGTCTCTGGATTTTTCGACATTACTTAGATCAATTTCACGAATGATCGAAGCGGGTCTGTGGGAAAGAATCAAAATACGATCGGCCAGATATAAAGCTTCATCAATATCGTGCGTGACTAATAATGTGGTACGATTGTACTCATCTCTTAAATTTAATAACCAGTCTTGCATATCGTTTCGGGTAATGACATCCAAGGCACCAAAGGGTTCATCCAAAAGTAAGATATCCGCATTGCATAGAGCCGTTCTTAAGAAAGCTGCTCTTTGACGCATTCCTCCTGAGAGTTCTCGAGGATAGGCATTTTGATAGCCGTCCAAACCAAACGTTTTAAACTCTTTTAACGCTTTTTCGGTCGCGTTTTTCTTATCTTTATTGATTTGTCCATAGAGTGTCACATTTTCTAAAATGGTCTTCCAAGGAAGAAGCAGATCACTTTGTGGCATATACGCAAAATGATCGCTTACCCCTTTTACTTCTTTTCCATCGACTTGAATAATTCCCGCATCCGGTTGGATCAGTCCAGCCAAAATGTTTAGAATCGTTGATTTTCCACATCCCGAAGGTCCTAGTATCGCTACGAATTCGCCATTTTTGATTTGCATATTCACTTGATTTAATACGAGTTTTTGATCAAAAGAATTCCTTAAATTTTGAATTGTTAGCTTCATACGTTCCCTCTATTCTACGAATGCGTTTGTATATTGTTCTTTGGCTTCGATTGTGTGATCGATCAATCCATATTCATACATGAATTCTGTATAGTTATCCCATACTTCATCTTTCATGATTCCCCATGAAGAAGCATCTTTGGCATATTGTTCACTTAAATATTCTTGTGATTTTGTAAGGAATTCAAGATCTACATCACTTAATGCGACATCGTGTAAAATTTGAGCTGCTTCTTTGGCATTATCGATGGCATATTCATATCCTTTTTTTGTTGCCTGCATGAAAGCTTTTACGGTATCGGCATTGTTTTCGATCATATCATTATTTGTGATCACCAATGGTGTGTAGTAGTCTAAGCGAGCGTCTAAATCGTTACAAGCTAGATAATTTAAATCGTATCCGTCCATCAATCCTTGCATAACGGCCCATCCATAGAATTCCCATTGGATGTTGACTTTTCCTTTTCCAGCTTCTTCAGAAAGAGATGCAAATCCAGATCCATCGGCACCAACAATAGTTAGGTCTTTAATATCGGCACCATCTTTTTTCATAACGGCTTCAATAACGGCTTCTTCGCTAGGTGCTCCCCATCCAGCGTAAGTTTTTCCGGCGAAGTCTTTAGGAGAGTTGATGTTCGCTCCTTTTAAAGATACGAATCCAGAAGTGTTGTGTTGAATAATGGCAGCAATGGCTTTAATTGGTAAAGATTCTTCAGCAGTTAGGGCATAAGTTGTATCTTCCTGGTAAGATACTCCAAAGTTTGCCTTTCCTGTAGCAACCATTGTCGTAGTGGCATTGTCTCCTGGTTCGATGATTTCTACATCCAATCCAGCTTCTTCATAATATCCTTTTTCTTTGGCTACATAAAATCCTGTGTGGTTAGTGTTTGGTGTGTAGTCTAACATCAAAGTCACTTTTGTAAGTCCAGATTCTTTTGCGGGTTCACTTGGTGAAGAACAAGCAACCATAGAAAGTGCCATCACAGAGGCACATAATACTTTTACGAATTTTTTCATTTTGATTTACCTTTCTTTCTTAAATGAGGGAATGCGAAATATTGAATCAAGGAACAAGCCAGATTCAATAGAACACTCCATACAATAATCATGACAACACATGCGAATACCTTATCGAGCATGTATCCGTTTTTTACACGAAGCATATAGTATCCTAGTCCAGCAGAAGAGGATAACCATTCGCCAACGATGGCCCCACCTATACAATACGTTGCGGCTACCTTTAGACCCGAGAACAAGCCTAAAGCACCGGATGGAATTTTTACCATCGAATAGATTTGCCAGGTAGAGGCTTTAAAGCTTCTTAATAAATTAATTTGGTTTTGGTCCACCTGTCCGAGTGCATCGGCAAAAGAGATCGCAATCGGAAAGAAGCACATAAAGATAACAATCAATACTTTGGGTGCCATTCCAAAACCTAACCAGATGGAAAACAGCGGTCCTAGAACCATAACGGGTACGGTCTGGGTTACAATCAAATAAGGATACACACTGGTTTTAAAAGTCTTGGACATATCCATAAGGATCGCAATCAGTATTGCCAGAAGTGTGGAAATGGCCAGTCCGATCAAGGCTTCGGTTAAAGTGACCATGGAATGTTCCCATAACACATCGAAGTTTTCGACAATGGCACTTAAAATTTTTGAGGGAGCGGGTAAAATGTATAAACTGATATTAAACATTTTTACACTCATTTCCCATATCGCAATCACAATTACGAAGACAAGTAAAGGCATGCTGATAGAGCGTTTTTTCATTGTATCCTCCCTTCTAAAAGAAAAAAGACGTCCAGGGACGTCTATCATATCAAAAAAACTGATCTGACTCCCTACGCTAGCATTAACTAGATCAGGTCATAAGGGATTGGTGAAACCATCTCAGCCCGTGGGCACCCCTGTCATGAACTACGATTTACTTGTAGATTTATTATACACGGAATGTTTAAAAATTACAGATTTTTTCCAATTTCTTCGCAAAGCGAATTCCATATACAATCGGTACAGATTTGTTTTCTTTTGTTCGTTTTTATAATTTTTTCTTGTACTAGACTCGAAAAACTTCGCCAATCCATCGTTGCACCTTCTTCTAAGGAACATGCCTCGATTACCTTTTTGTCATAACCTTCTACCTTTTCCATAGAAGTACAACATCCTTGTTTGTTGTGGGGGCATTTTGCACAAATGCGATCGGATTCACATACAATTTGAACCACTGGATTATGAATATCTAAATATTCCTTTTGATTCCACATGTTTTCCACAAAAGAGGAACTGTAACCTTTTCCCACAAAGAAGGCTAGGCACATGCCATGGTGGGCTCGTAATTTAAAAGTTGTTTTCATTAAAATTTCACGATTTTCTTTAAGCGTTGTCCTAATACTAAAGCGACAACAATCTTAATTAGATCGGGAATGATAAATGGAATGACACACCATCCTAGTACGGTCATCAATCCGACAGCCCCGGCACTTTTGGCGTATACAACCATGAACCAGGCAGTTCCGATCGCATAACAGGCAGCCAATCCTAAGATCATCGATACACATGTTGCCCACATTTGATTTGGGAATAGTTTTTCAAAAGCCCACATAATTAATCCCGATGCGATAAATCCAACGATATATCCACCCGTTGTTCCTAGGATTACCCCAAATCCAGCCGCAAAGTTGGCGAATACAGGAAGACCGATGCTTCCTAGTAAGATGTAGATCAATACCGCAATGGTTCCCTTTTTTCCACCTAGAATCATACATGTTAGGAATACCGCAAAGGTTTGTAGTGTAAATGGTACCGTTGTTGGGATAGAAATCCATGAGCAGATGGCAATCAATGCCGCAAAAATCGCTATATACGCGATGTCTCTTGTTGTTAATGTATTTTGTTTCATATTCAATTTCCTCATTTCCAAGGAAGAATATATACCTATCGTAAACCGTTGTCAACTATTTTTGGTTTACGTAGTTTACAATCAAAAAAAGCCTTGTATAGCTATACAAGACTCTTTATTCTTCCTCTTCTTCCTCTTCTTCGCTTTCGACTTCCTCTTCTTCACTTTCATCTTCGTCGTCTTTTTCAGCGTCTTCGTCTTCTTCTCCATTCGTATAGTTTGTATCGTCCCCATACTCATAGAATTCTTTTTTGATCCATCCTCTTTCGTACTCTCTTACATCGCCAGCAATCGGGATGTATTCGTAGTCATAGAATTTTTGACAATAATCTAGAAGATAATTTGTGATATCGAAGGCAATAGCGTAAGGTTTGGTGTTTTTTGTTGGAATGTATTTTCCTCTTTCAATTCCGGCTTTGGAATATCCTGACCAGCAGGCAACGGTAATCTTATCGGTATATCCAATAGACCACATATCACGAATGGATCCTTCAGGAATTCCATAAGGTTCCCCAAAGTCACCCCAGTCGGATGTTCCAGATTTACCGTAACAAGGATATTCATCTTTTAAGTTAATAGAGTAGTTATAATATCCATTGTTGACAACACGATATAAAAGGAAGCTTGTCATATACGCAGCACCCGGAGATAATAGCTCATACTTAGCTGGTTCCTGACTAAATTCTTCACCATCGCTTCGACGAACAACTTTTCGAACGCGGTGGGCTTCTACACGTTTTCCTTCATTTGCAAACATCGTATAAGCACTGGCCTGTTGAATTGGACTGGCCCACATGTCGGAACCACCAATCGCGTATTGTTCATTGAATCCTTCGCATACGTCCTGGTCATATCCGCATTTTTCCAAGAACTCTTTCCAATAGTCTTCACCGGTTTCTTCCATCAGATCCTGCATAGCCTGGGCAGCGGTTGTATTTTTGGATACCCCTAAGGCATACGATAAACTCATTTTTCCATTGTATTCCCCATCGGCATTTTGTACATAGGTACCATTTCGCCAATAGTCTTTTTTAACGTCTTCTACTTCGTGTTCCGTTGACCATCCTAAAATATCAAACGTAGAACTATACGCTAATATCGGCTTCATAGAAGATCCTGGTTGTTTACGGTCCGTAGAAGCATCGATCTTAATCGCATCGGTGTGATAATTTCGTCCTGGTCCTACGGCTAGGATTTCCCCTGTTTTATTGTCAATGACCGAGAATCCTACATCAAAGTATTTATCTGGGAAATCAATAGAATCCCCAATACAAAGATTATCACATTTCTTTTGAAGTTTCGAGTTTAACGAAGTATAGATTTCCATAGGAATAATACTTGGATCCTGTCCTGTTAAAGTTTCGACTTCATCCACTACCTGAGCAATATAAGCCTCGTTTGGATCTTCGGAAGCAATGGTTGTTGAATGCTCTAGAGCATACGACAACTTTGTGTTCACTGCCAGATCGTGTTCATCTTTGGTGATATAGCCATGCGAATACATTAAATCCAACGTTACGTTACGACGTTTTTGTCCCGAAGATAAGTGGTCCTGACTTTCATCCACCGCATTTAACATCGGGTTGTATTCGTTTGGTGCGTTGACCGCTCCGGCTAGGAAAGCCGATTCGGTTAAATTCAATTCGGTTACATTTTTATTAAAGAAGTATTGGGCGGCTTTTTGAATACCCCGGGTATTTCCTCCCGAACCAAACCAGACACGGTTTACATAATATTCAAAAATCGCTTCTTTGGATACGCTTCGTTCCGCAATTAATGACAAATAGATTTCTTGAATCTTTAATTTGATTTGTTCCATCTTGCTGACGCGACCCTTTTCCGCGTAGATTTTCTCTTGTTGCTTGCTGGTAAAGGCATTATCGATCATCTGCATGGTTAATGTCGAACCACCTTGTGAAAGGTTTCTTGAACGAAGGTTGTTCAGTGCCGCTGCCACGAAACGAGACAGGTCAAATCCATTGTGCACAAAGAAGCGTGAGTCTTCGATGGATAATAGCGCATCGACCATAACCTGTGGTACTTCATCATAACTTACATCCTGTCGGATTTCTTCCCCGAACTCATAAACCAGATCCCCGTTGGAATCGTACATTCTGGAGTTTTGTACCGTTGTCAGACCATCTTTGGTAAAGGCCATTCCATTTGGATCACGAATTACAGTGGATAAGATGTAGAACATCGTAACGCATCCAACCAAAAATAAATTCAAGATAACGATGGAAATCTTCTCTATCCTTTTTAAAGGTTTTCTTTTTCTTCTAGCTCTTTTTAGAATAAGCGTTTTAACTTTCATTTTTGCCACAGTCATTCCCCTATTCCATTAATATATCTTTTCTAAAACATAAGCATTCTATAAATTGTGTAAGGTTACACAGTGTATATTCTACCATTATTTTTTAATATTCGCATGGTATTTTTCTAAATTCCCATTTCCAGGTAAGAAACAATCCTTGTATCCAGGATGGAAGCGTTGGGTAAGGCCGTTGTAATACGAAAAAGTTCTTCAGTTCCCTGATAATAAATGATCGTAAAGAACGAGGAGTTTCGTTTGGATTGGGCAAAAAAAGAAAATTCATTTCCTCTTTCCACCTTTCTTGAAGTAATCTGGTCCAGATGAATGCTTTTCTTTTGATCCCAGCGTGGAAAGTATTCAAATACATCTTCTTGTACAAGAATTCTTGGTCGCATCAAAAAATATAAAAAGAGACCATATAGTCCAATCAAAGAAATAAGAATAATTAAGATGTACATCTTATATTCGATTTCTTTTGAGATTGCTAATACAAGCATATAGATCAAACAAAAAATAACGACTCCAATCCCAAAGCTTAAAGAACGTATAAGGGACCGATCATAGCCTACCGTAAATCTTTTTTCTTCCATACTCTTATTTTACTTTTTCCAAAGCCAAATAAAAAGAAGAAACTAGTTCTTCTTGTATTGTTTGGCTTGTTTTAAAATCACCGTTAACTGTTGAATTTCTTCAAGTGTTGTTCGCCAGCTTGTCACAAAACGAATGGCAATATAATATTCGTTCATTTCCCAGTCTTCAAAAAGCACATATTTTTTTAGATATTCTCTTTCTTCCGGGGTTACATAGATAAAGATCTGATTGGTTGTGGACTTGATATAAAGTGGATATTTCAATTCCAACAATAATTTTTGAAGCTGGTCTGCCATTTCCAGTTCATGCTGTGCTACCTTATAAAAAGCATCGTCTTTAAACAATCCAACAAACTGGATACCTAAAAGCCATCCTTTTTCAAAAATAGCGCCACTTTGTTTCATCGCAAAGCGAAAGTTTGTCTGTAATTCGGGATTGGAAATACAAACGGCTTCTCCAAACAAGGCACCGTATTTCGTTCCTCCCAGTACAAACATATCACACCAGCGTGCTATATCATCCAGCGTATAATCGACACCATTACTCATTAGAGCCGAACCCAAACGAATTCCATCCATAATCAGATACATGCCAAATTCATCACATACAGCACGAATGTCTTCGATTTCCTTGCGTGTATAGGCAGTTCCATATTCGGTCGCATTGGACATAAATACCGCTTTGGGATAGGTCATATGTCCTGGATGTGCCATCTGGGTAAGATAGGCTTCTCGAATGGTTTTCTTTGTCAGTTTGGCATCTACGCTTTTGATCACAACGATCTTATGTCCTGTCGCTTCTACCGCTCCCGCTTCTCCTCGTGTTACATGGGCCGTATCGACCGCAATAATGGACTCATACGACTTTAAAGCTGAACGAACCATAACTAAATTGGCTAGCGTTCCTCCATAGACAAAATGAATGTCCACCTTTGTATTTGGCATTTTTGATTGGACAATTTCTCTTGCCCACTTTGTGTATGGATCTTTCCCAAAAGGTGAAAAAGTTTGATTATTGACCTTTTCCATTAGGTCAATAATTTCTGGAATGCATCCATATTCATAATCATTTAAAAAGTTCAACACAGAGCATCCCCCCTTTTCTTTATGAGCTCGTTCGAAAACTCTGCGAGCCTTATTTTATGGCACTATTAAGTAGTGCCTTTTTTTCTTTACCCCCAACTTTTTCACTTTTAGGTATTGACTTTT
>JAGHTX010000207.1 GCA_018065105.1 Bacillota bacterium | reverse complement strand
TGTAATCTGGTATTAGCCGAAGAGAGAATCCTTTGTCGGAAATAGATCCATCACTGTGGAAAACAACTTTTACATAGGAATCATCAATATGTGTACCATAGATTATCTGTCCTCCAAATTTTCCCTTTGATTTTCCATCACGATCAAAGATTTCCACATAATCGTTAAAGATTGTTCCATGCCCTTCTGTACAACTTGTTGGATCAAATACAATATCAATTCTTTTAGCTCCATCAAAATTTAATTCTTTTTCAATGTGCACTCCATTTGGATAATTATTTGGCCAGTTTGGCGAAGTGATAGTCACATCGTCATGAAAAATTGGATATACTTTGGCTTTGAATCCACTCTTTTCTACCGATCCATCGCTAACAAACCCAATATCTACCTTATTGTCTGGAACAACCAAATGTTTAGGGAAATCTGTTCCAGAATACTTGTAGGTTTGTTTGGAAGACACAATTTGTACATAGTCATATCTCGCTTCGGTTACACTGTTTTCATCGAAGTCGATTCCAATTGAATAAGCAGATGGATACGAATAATGTCTTGAAGTATTCTCGAATGTGCAATTCGAAGGATAGTCATTTGGCCAGTTTGGTGAAGTAAACTCTTTTGAATCCATTGTTTCATTATGCGTAAGTTTGGAATCTAGATCACCAACCCATTTTACCTGAGTAGCCCCGTAGTTACTTTCTTTTGTCTTTTCCCAAGCAATACTATTGGATTCTGGATAATGCATTTCTACAGTTAGATTTTCTAATGCGTTTTCTCCTAATACTGGTGGATTTTTTTCAAATCCCATATACCATAGGATAGGACATTCGCTAAAGGCATTACTTTCAATGGTTTGAATCTTGGAACTAAAATAGATTTTACTTAAGTAGTAACAGTTAAAGAATGCATTGGAACGAATGGTTGTTACACTTTCTGGAAGTGTTAGTTCTTTTAATTTGTTGCAGTTTCCAAAAGTGTAGGAACCAATTTCTCTTAGATTTTCTGCTCCGGTAATTTTTGTGATACGTGCATATTCAAACGTATTGTCAGGTTTAACAACGGCTCTGAAAAGATAGTCTGGAAGTTTTTGTACATTACTTCCAACAAACATTTCAAATCCATGTTCGTCTTTAAAACCACAATAATTAAAACATCCCATTTGGCCTGTTACGGAATCGAGGTTACTGGCATAATATTTTAGGATTTTTAAATCCGTGTTGTTGTTGAAGGCTTCTCTTCCCAAATACGTAACGGTTTCAGGAATCACAATTTCTGTTAGATCACAACCACTAAAAGCTTTTTCTCCGATACTTCTTAACTTATTTCCCCAGTGAAGAACCGTACGTAATTTGGAACATGCTTCAAATGCTCCATCTCCAATTTCTTCAAGGTTATCTGGTAAATACACTTCCTCAATAGGTTGTGTCGCAAAGGCTTGGAAGTAAATGTATTTGACGGGTTTTCCTTCAATGGTTTCGGGAATGATTAAGGATGTTTCGGAACCTGTATATCCCAAAATTTGTATCGCATTCAAAGGTGTCACATCGTAAGTAAATCCATTGTAGTGTTTTAGTTCATTTTCTACTTCAATGACTTCTTCTTCCTCTACTTCCAAAATTTCTTCTTGTTCTTGGCTTTCTTCTACGATTTCTTCGGGTTCACTTTCTTCTTGGGCAAGAATAGGTGAAAAAAGATTGGAAGCCATCGAAATGGAAAGCACTCCACTAAGTAGGATCTTTTTTATATTCAGTTTCATAGTATCCCTCCTGGTTCTTATTACTATTAGTATACACGAATGATTGATTTCTTCTGTAAATTATTTGTTTATTGTCATAAAGAAAACACTCTATCTTTCAAGAGTGTTATTAGATTTTTTTATTGTATATCTTTCCACCATTCATTTTTATAAGACGCATACTCTTTTAGATTTACACTTTCTCCTAAAATAGGTGTGATATATTCTAGATTCTTTTCTTTTGCCTGTCTTGTAAAACGTTCAACTGGATCATCCCAACTGTGATTCGAAAGAGTAAAGGCTCCGTAGTGTTGTACCATAGATAGTTTAGCGTGTACATCGAATGCGGCTTCTACAGCTTCTTCTGGGAACATATGTACATCGTGCCACTTTTCATCGTATTGGGCTCCATCTAGGAGGGCAAAATCAATAGGTCCATATTTTTCATAGATGGTTTTAAAATGGTCTCCATATCCTGTATCTCCACTATCAAAGATGGTATAGTTTTCACTTTTTATAATCCAGGAAGACCATAGTGTATCATTTTTATCGAGTAATATTCTTCCCGAATAATGTCTAGAAGGAGTACAAGCAATCAATAGATCATCGATTTTTGTTTCTTCCCACCAGGCTTTATTTTGAATCTTGTTTGTAGGAATGCCAAACTTTTCTAAGTCTTTTTCAATTCCTAATGGGACAATATATTGTTCGGTTTTCTTTTCTAATGCACGTAAAGACCAATACGATTCATGATCATAATGATCGTGGGTTAATAATATCGCATCAATTTTTGGCAAGTTCTCAATTTTTACCGGAACTGGACTAAATCGATTAGATCCTACAAAAGATACCGGAGAAGCAATATCTTCAAATATAGGATCAACTAGAATATTTTTTCCTTGAATTTGAATCAATACACTCGAATGTCCAAACCAGGTAATGAGTACATCATCTTTATTCGCTTCTTGATATGTATATTCTTTATAAGGTAATTCCTGTTCTGGTTTTGTTCCCTTATTTGTACTTCGATCTTTATAAGGATCTTCCCATTCTCCCATCACACTGAAATCTCCTGTGTTTTCAAACAAACCGGATTTAAAGATTTCACTACGAAGAGCATAGTCTTTCTTATCGGTTTTATTAGGAGAGGCTCCAAATGGGGCATAAAACTTTATAAACAATATTACAACAACAATGAGTATGCATAGTAGATAGAACAATCTTTTTAATAACTTTTTCATACTATCATTGTCTCATCTAAACTAGGCTTTAGGTCAAATATTAATTGGTTTCTACATAGAATTCTTCTTTAGTTTCTAAACAGATTGCACATAGTGCACTGTTGTAGCCCTGAAATATTTTTCCAAAGACACATCCTCCATCTACATTGATGGAATTGTGTCGATAACAGATTCTTCCACAAGTATCCTGATCCGTAAGATATTCGGGATCTAGAGTAGGTGTATGTCCATGTACAATGATTGTATCATTCTTAAAGTTTCCTTTTAAATTTCGTAACCATAAACATACATAACGTCCTGTTTCTTCATTTGTATCCCACCAATACCAGGAGTGAACAATCTTATACTTTTGTCCTTCTATTTCTAGATCAATGGATAATGGTCTTTCTTCCATCCAGTCAATATATTTTTTAATCGTACTCGCATTTAATCGATTGGATTCAATGACATTGGCAAAATCATAATTGGTAGAAGGAATAGAAGAAAAGAAGTAAGAACGACTAGAAATATATGGTTCATATTTTTCATAGTACCAGCTAATTAACATATCCTCATGATTTCCTAATACCGCTTGATATTTACCTGTTAAAGTAATATTGGATAAACACCAATCCAATACTTCTTTTGTAGAAGGACCACGATCCACAAAATCACCAACAAAGATAAACTGTGCAGATGAATCAACAGAATTAATCTTATCAATAAGTTGAATCATTTCTGTATAACATCCATGTACATCCCCTATTACATAATGCATAGAATCACTTCCTTTTCATTCATTATAACAAACAAAAAAGCACATACGCTGTACTTTCCTTATGGTTTTTCAAATTTTCGAATGTAAAATCATCGGATTGGGTCTTTGTCATGACTATTTATTACAATCTATCCTCTTGAAAAATATTTATTCATATCTGATAAAGTAAAACCTTGATTTATCGACTTCTTTTACAAA
>JAGHTX010000221.1 GCA_018065105.1 Bacillota bacterium | reverse complement strand
AATAAGCACCTTCTAATTGGTTAGCAGCTACAGCTCCACCCCATAAGAAATTCTTTGGAAAACTCATAATAAAAACCTCCTATTGTTTATCCTTGTCTTCTTTTATGTATTATACATCATTTTCATGAAAACGGTTACATCTATAGACAAATAAAAATACGATTATGCATCGTATTTTATTTCGCGAATCATTTTTATACTATAAATCCCTAAGCATGTATAAAGAATTGTCAGGATTATTAAACTGAATAATGGATAGCCTGCATTGAGTGTAAAACAATATGGTAAAGCACTCACATCAATTAGGATATGCATAAGAATAGGGATCCATAAATTGTTTGTCACCTTGTACAACATTCCTAGAAACAATCCCATACCAATGGTCATGATTGTCTTTAATAGAATAATATAAATTGGCATTCCAAGCATACCCGGTATGTGTCCTAATCCAAATAATACCGAAGTAATCACAATAGAATATAAGATTCCATCTTTTTTAATCGAATGTTCTAATACACTCGTCAATAGGCCACGAACATAGAATTCTTCCACAATGCCTAATCCAATGTAATAAAGAACTCCTTCAATGAGTACCTTCCATCCCGTTGGGATATAGGTGAGTGGATACAATCCAAATAGAAAAGATAAAAAAGTAATTATACTAATACCGACTGCTAAAAGACCAAACTTTTTTAACCCTTCCACCAATCCTTTTTTTGAAAATCCAAAATCATATTGAATATAAAAGAATTTCATAAAGAAATAGGAAAGGATACCGATGAGCACAAAATTCATCATCAGTGGAATGATATAGGGGTCCACATCATGGAAGGTAATGGGATAGATCACAAATGGCAATCCCGTTAATTCCATGAAACATATAATCAAAGCCAGGACTATGCAGCTTACTTTCATTTGAATGTTCATGCGTTCATATTATCAAATATTTTCCAAAAGGACAATTAGACAATTTTTTTCTGCTTTTGAATTTGTTTCAAATAGATGACGGTAATCGCAATCGCAAATACAGTTGCCATCGGTGTGGCAAAACCAATTTGAAATAAAGTAACCCCAGCAATTTTACTCATAAAATACGATACAGGAATACGTACTAAGAAAGTACTCAAGATTCCTTGTAAAGCTACAAAGCCTGTTCTTCCCAGTCCATTTAAATACCCCATCATACAAAAGTTAAACCCAACAATGATACAGTCAATGGAATAGGATTTTAAATAGTCAGCACTGGCTAAACAAACATCTAAATCATTGGAGAAGAAACCAGAGATTTGTACCCCCTGAAAGAAAGAGATCGCAAACATACATAAACCGACCACAAAAGTAATGAGCATTCCCGCAAACATCGACTCTTTGGCACGAGCTAGTTTTCCGGCTCCTACATTTTGCGCACTGAATACAGAAACAGCCGACATGATGGCTCCTGGTACAATAAACATAAGTCCACAGATCTTTTCCGCAATTCCAACCCCCGCCGAAGCAACAAGACCAAACGTATTTAGAATGGCTAAGATGACCATAAAAGAAATACCAGTCAATAATTCTTGGGCTGCGATTGGTAATCCATATTTTAAGACTAACAGTGTTTCTTTTTTGGCTACACGTAACTCTTCTTTCACGACTTCAAAGCCAAAGCCTATTTTTTTAATAATAAGAATGGCGGATATCACCGACAACAATTGGGCTAGTACCGTTGCTAGAGCTGCACCAGAAGCTCCCATATGGAACAATCCCACAAGAATCAAATCGCCAATAATATTTCCTACACAGGCAATGGCCATTAAAACAAGTGGAGTCTTAGAGTTTCCGATTCCTCGAAACATACCACTGATAAAGTTAAATAGAACGATACAAATACTTCCCATACCACAAATACGAATATAACTGGCAGTTGCTTGTAAAGCTTCTTCTGGAGCATTCATAAGATTTGAGATAGGAAGCGCGAACAAGAAAATAAGAATGGATAAAATAATACCGGTAATCACAAAGAGTGCCACGCTTGAGCCAATGGTACGACTCGATGCCTTATAGTCTTCTTTTCCGATGTTTTGTCCTAGTAGAACGGTACATCCCATTGTCAAACCAATGACCACTCCCGTAATCGTCTGCATGGTCATACTTCCCGTAGATACCGCAGATACGGCTGCTTTTGATGCGAACTGTCCAACGATGATCAAATCTACCGTACCATATAAGGCTTGTAGTAAATTGGCTCCAAAAACAGGTATCGCAAATAAGATCAACTTCTTCCATACACTTCCACTTGTTAACTGATTCTCCATATTCTTCTCTCCTCCTAAAAAGAAAAGCTGGATTCAATAATTGGTATCTCAGCCAATCATCTTATCCAGCTCCTATTTCTTATGAATAGTTCACCCTCCGATGAATTTTCAATCTATTAATTTATTGATTTTGCGATCTTATTCTTCTTCCTTTTTTGCTTCTTCGAACACTTTAGCGATAGTGAATAATCCATATAATAATTCAACCATATTGACACCTCCAATGAGTTCTTTTTTCTCACGGGATTAGCTTACTCATTTTAAACAAAGATTTCAAGCAATTCGAATACTTCGAAATTCCATTCGCAAATTTTTTTAATTTTTTGTGAACATTTTAAAATCTCGTTCGCATTTTTGATGTAAGAATTGTTAAGCCAAAGAATAATGCAGTAAAGAAGACAAGCATCATCATATTTGGATACATCACTTGTAGAGCGCTCGTATTGATTACTTCAGCCCCTCTTAAAAATTCATTGGTCTGAATGTACCAGTAAGCAGGTAGGACATGGGCAATTTTTAAGACAAATTCTGGTAGTAAATTGACCGATAAGAAAGCCCCGCATAAAAAGGCAGATCCTAAGGCAACGACATTGACAATGCCATTGATGGCTTCTCTAGACTTTAATAAAGAAGCGACAAAGAAAGCCAAGCTTGTGGCACACAATAAATATAAGAAAGAATTCAAGATGTAGTAGAGACCATGTTGAGAAAATACAACCTTTCCACAGATGACATAGCTAATACCTACATAACTAGCCCATAATATAAGGGCATAGCCTACATTACATAACCAGAGCTTAATCTGAATGCTTCCTTGTTTGGTAGCACTGACTACCATTCGTTTTTGAATTTCTTCTCTTTTAAAGGTTGTCATGACTAGACCAATAATATACATAACTCCTGCCAACAAAGAATAGGCCGCAAAATTATAATAGTTAGTTATGGAACGAATAGAAGCTTTATCCAGAGTGGTTTCCATATGCACCTTGGTCTGGGTATCCAGATTCTTCTTTACATCTTTGATTAGTGCCGAGACATTTTCTTGTGTACTTGCGTACACTTGTACCGTTTTAATATAGCGTTCGCTCAACATATTGGCATAGTACGAGGCAAAATCACCGGTTTTTTCCACTTGGATTTCTGGATTCTTAGAGGCCAGGATATCTTTTTCAAAGTTCTTAGGAATGGTAAGATAATAATCCAATTGACGATAGAACAATGCGTCCTTGGTATATTCTTTTTCCAAATGGGACAGTTCACATTTTGTGTCCATATAGCGAATAAAATCTTTAGATAGCTCGCTATTGTCTAAATCTTCAATATAAACGTTAGGTTTTCTGGCTTCAAAAGCCTGTTGTCCTGTTCCAGCAGTGTTGTTGATGGCCGCAAAGCCAATCAATAGGGCAGTATAAAGGATTACGGTAAACTTATAACGATTTAAGACTTTTAAATAGGTTTTAAAGACTGTCATAACTTACTCTCCTTTCTTTGATCAAGGAAATGGTTAGCAGAATTGCAGAAAATACCAATAAGCTGATTAGATCAAAGGTAAATCGTTCATTGTTGTGATAATAGTATAAGGCATAAAAACCATCCGTGATCATCGCTGCTGGATTGATTTTGTTCAAGATAGGAAGGTTAGTATCAATGATATATTTCATTGTCATACCCATCATTCCAGAAAAGAAGCTGCACAGCATAGAAATCCCAATGAGTAGGCCATCTTTGTTTCCTTTGTTCATTTTAACAACCGAGCTCACAAAGATTCCTAGAGAAAGCCCGGCTAAAGATCCTGCCATTGATAATAAAATGATGTTTCCTATACTGTCTCCAAAGTTGGCATTTCCCATAAAAAGCATGAAAGCCAATAGAGCACCGATACCAATAATCTGGGTTAAAAAGCCAGCACATAAGGAGCTAAGTATTAACACCCCTTTCTTGATTGGGGTTACCGAGAATCGTTTCCCTTTGCTCGAAATGTCTGCACTGATTCCATTCATAATATAGATACTAATGGTTCCTCCATACAGACAAGCCATCGCAATAAGGGTGTAGTATTCAATATTGGTATAGCTCATGTTGTCCAAGGATACATCTTGCAGATTCACTTCTGTATCTAAGATTTCTCTTACCTTTTTCTCAATCCTTTCCGCTTGAATATTATAGTTTCCTTTTTTTATTTCTTTATCCACTTCTTTTATAGAAACATCTACAATCATATCTTTCGTACTTGTCAGTTCGTCCGCGACATATTGCAGAATCGTCTCTTCCATTCCATTGGATGTGACAAAGACATCAAAGTCTTCTTCCTGAAGTTCTAAATAGCCAATAACGTTTTTCTCTTTTAATAAGCGATTGGCTTCCTTTTTTGAAGTATATTCAATATGAAACAAAGGATCGTCTCCAGAAGAGAGTTCTTTCATAGCTTCCTGATAAAAAGAGGCATCTTGCCATGCTTCGTTTTGTACAATCGCAATATCGTATGTACTTCTGGCTTCCTTCTTTTCCAGGTCCTGAAAAGCCAAATTAAACAACATACCTAGAATAATGGGAAATGCATAGGTCCAGAATAACAGAGATTTATTGTGGAACAATGCCTTCAGGGTGTACTTAAAATTAATCCAAAACATCAGTCTCTTAGCTCCTTACCTGTTAATTCCAGGAATACGTCGTTTAAGGTTGGTAACTCTGAATAGATTTTATGATATGGAATGTGCTTTTCTTTTAGAAAGATTACCAATTTACTTAAATGATAATTTCCCTGTTTGAACTGTACTTCTAAAATCTTATCGCGCATAGATAGGTTGTGTACCATTTCCCAGGATTGAATTTGTGCCAGAATTTCCTGTGGTAAATCTTTATCTAGCTCTACCGTTACTTTTTCATCCATCGTTACTAAATTCTTTAATTCTTCTTTTGTTCCTTGTGCGATGATTTTTCCTTTGTCCAGAATCATAATACGATCACAAATGATCTCAACTTCTTCCATGTAGTGCGTTGTGTATACAATGGCTGCCCCTTGTTTATTTAAAGTTAAGATACCATCCAGGATATTGTTTCGGCTTTGCGGATCTACCGCAACGGTTGGCTCATCTAGAAAAATCAAGTCTGGTTTATGGGCAATACCACAGGCGATGTTTAATCTTCGAAGTAGACCACCGGATAGTTTCTTGGGTACGAACTTGACATAGTCATTTAACGCGACCAGATCCAGAGCATCTTGTACGTATTGTTTACGCGTTTCTTTATCTTTGATATAGAGTCCACAGAAATAGTCGATATTTTCATATACCGTTAATTCTTCAAAAACGGCCACATCCTGGAACACTACCCCTATTCTTCGTTTTAATTCATAGGCACTGGGTTTCATTTCTTGCCCAAAGATTTTAATTTGTCCTTCCTGATATTTTAATAGAGATAACAGGCAGTTCATTGTGGTACTTTTTCCACTTCCATTGGGTCCTAATAGTCCAAAGATTTCGCCTTCTTTTACTTCAAAAGAGAGATGATCAATGGCTCTTAATTCTTTATATTCTTTGACTAAATCTTTTACTTCAATACAATTATTCATCTTCATCTTCTCCTGTAATTTCTTTTAAGCGTTCCAGCATTTGTCTGGCACTGGCTGCATCGGCACTATATAGAGTAAAGCGTACCGCAAAGGTGATGATTACGGTTATTATTAGAAAGACAATAAAACCTGCTACACCAGCCCATAGGCCAAAATGATGACCAAGTGGCAACAATAGAAGAATTTCTAACACTATGCATATAATTTGACAATACATTAATTCCTGATCGGTCATCTCTTTCTTGATGATAAATATCAACGATGGGATATTTGCCACAAATGAGAAAATGATCATGTTGACAAAGAAATCTTTTCCAACCTGTGCTTCGGGTGAAAAGACTTCTAAAAAGAACACGGTAGCTAGCATAGAATATCCATAAATTGTCACAAATCTTTTGAAAAATTCTTTTATTTCTTTAATCATAGTATTTCCTCCTATAAGCCTAGCTTTTCTTTTAAAATCGCAACATAATGACGATTGACCATGATTTTCTCTTCATTTTTTAGCACAATCTCAAACCGACCAGATAATGAAGGTTTAATGGTTTTGATTTTCTTTGAGTTAACAACCATAGCTTTGCTGGCTCTAAAGAATAATGGCAAGTTATCGAGTTCATACAATTTATTTTTACAAGAATACACATCTTTGAGCGTATATAGAAAAGTTTTTCCGTCTACGGATTCAAAATAGAGAACATCTTTTAATTCAATTTGGTGCATTCGTTCATTTTTGTAGCCAATGATATATGCCTGGCTACGGTCCACTTGTTTGATATATTCAACCCAGGGTGCATTCGTATCGTGTGTTTTTACTAAGATTTCTTCTTCCTCGTTGGTAGAAATTTTCTTTATAAATATTTTCATATACTTTCTTCTCCTGAAAACACTATATAGGAATCAAATAATAAGAGATACTTTTTTTCTTATAAGATGCATCTTACTAGTCATAAGATACAAAAGGCACAAATCTTAAAGACTTGTGCTCTTATCTTTTAATGCGTTTTTCGCTACCTGGGCAAAAATGTCCATGGCTTCGATTGGATATTTTCCAGCAGCAATCTCTCCAGTCAACATAATTGAACTGGCCCCTAAGTATACCGCATGGTAGATATCGCTGACTTCTGCTCGTGTACAAACAGGCTTGTCGATCATAGAAGCTAGCATTTCCGTAACAACCATGTAGGGTTTCTGGTGCAAGTGGCAAACCTTTTCAATGTATTTTTGTGTAGAAGGAAGATTGGTCATTCCTACCGCATTTCCTAGATCACCACGGGCAATTATGATTTCATCACAATATGGAAGCAGCGATTCCACTTGTTTCACACCCGATTGATTTTCAATTTTGGCATAAACCTGAATATCCAGGTCTAAATCTTTTAACGTCTCTTTGACGGTTTTTAGATCTTGTGCATTTCGAACAAAAGGCTGCATCAAACCTGTCACCCCATATTCTTTGGCATGTCTTAGATTTTCTAGATCTTCTTGTGTAAGCGTTGGTGTATTGACTTCTACCCCTTCAATCGCAATGCTCTTTTTACTTGTTAAGATACCTGGTCGTAATACTTTCGCATATTGATTGTTGATATATTCCATACGGATTTTTCCATCGTCTAATAGAAGGATGCTTCCTTTTTTTACGTAATCATAAACAATATAAGGAACTTCAAACTCATCCAGATCATACACATATCCTTCCACAAGCTCCATTGGCTTTTCCAGTTTTCCAATGCGTAGCTCTGGTCCCTTCATATCAATTAGTAAATCCGGTTGGATTCCGTATTCTTCTGCGGCTTGCCAGAAAGCTTCCAGCCAGTCTTTACAGTCCACCAGATTGGTGTGCGATAGATTTAATCGCATTCCGGTCATCCCTTTTTCAAACAATTGGTAAATGACTTCTTTTGTATGTGCACTGGGTCCAAAGGTTCCAAATATTTTCATAAAATCCTCCCTAAGAAAAAAATGCGATATCTCGCATTTTACTTATTTTGAATAACTTCTACTTTTACTTTGTGTCCTGGCATAATATCGTAAGTGATCTTAGCCATTTCATCTATATGATTAATTACTAAATCGTTAACTGTATCAAATACTTCGTTTTCTTTTTCTTCGTTTTTACAATCGTATTCAACCGATGTAACGATGTGTTTTTTTGCTTGAATACTATTTAATTCATCTACTAAAGTTTTCATACCCTTACCTCACAATACTAGTCTATTCTACTTCGAACTTTTTGTCAATTTCCATGATATAATTACCCTGTTAGGAGGTACTATTATGTTAGAGATGGGTACAAAAGCACCAGATTTTTCTTTACCAGACCAAGACGGTGTTGTTCACAAACTTTCAGACTATGCAGGACAAAGAGTTATTCTCTATTTCTATCCCAAAGACAATACAGCGGGTTGTTCAAAACAGGCTTGTGGATTTTCGGAATTATATCCACAAATCAAAGAAAAAGGAGCCATTGTTCTAGGCGTTAGTAAGGATAGTGTCGCTTCTCATAAAAAGTTCCAACAAAAATATGATTTAGGATTTACGCTTCTTTCGGATCCGGAATTGGAAGTCATCCAAATGTA
>JAGHTX010000177.1 GCA_018065105.1 Bacillota bacterium | reverse complement strand
ATTGGGCCAATTGGTGGAAAGGTTCCTATTATCATGGGAACTAGTTCTGGATTTATCGGAGTATTCTCAAGTGTAGCTGCTTCTATGGGTGGAGGAGTCATCGCCTATGGTGCTATTATGGGAGCTTCGTTAATCGGTGGTATCTTCGAAGGGATTCTAGGGTTCTTCTTAAAACCATTAAGAAAATTCTTCCCAAGTGTTGTTACTGGTTCTGTCGTATTAGCTATCGGTCTTTCATTAATTAGTGTTGGGGTTAACTCTTTTGGTGGAGGAAACAACAGCCAAGACTTTGGTAGTTTAGAAAATTTATTTGTAGGATTTGTAGTATTAGTTGTCATCTTAGTATGTAAACACTACATGAAAGGTTTAGCTTCTACATCTGCAATCTTAATTGGTATTATCGTTGGATATATCGTATGTATGATTATGGCTGCTGTGTTACCTACTACTGGTGTAAATGCAGAAGGGGTAGAATTTACTAAATCATGGGTAATCAACTGGTCACGTGTTGGATCGGCTGCATGGTTTGCATTCCCAAAAGTATTACCAGTTAAATTAATCTTTGATATGAGAGCTATCGCGCCTGTAATGATTATGTTTATTGTTACAGCTGTTGAAACAATCGGAGATATTTCAGGATGTATCGAAGGTGGTATGGGACGTGAAGCAACTGACACAGAATTAGCTGGAGGGGTTATCTGTGATGGTATTGGATCTTCTCTTGCTGCATTATTTGGGGTTATGCCAAATACTTCATTCTCACAAAACGTAGGTTTAGTAACAATGACAAAAGTGGTAAATAGATATTCATTATCTTTTGGAGCTATCTTCTTGATTCTATGTGGATTGTTCCCAAAACTATCTGCTTTATTATCAATCATGCCACAATCTGTATTAGGTGGAGCTGCCATTGTAATGTTCTCATCTATCGTATTAAGTGGTATCCAATTAATTACTAAAGAACCTTTATCACCAAGAAACATTACAATCGTTTCTGTAGCATTAGGTTTAGGTTATGGTTTAGGAATCAACGCAGGAATTATCTCTAACTTCCCACAATGGTTAGCATTAATCTGTGGACAATCAGGATTAGTTCCAGCAGCTATCGTAGCCATTGTATTAAATATTATCTTACCAAAAGATAAAGAAGCATAGTAATTTCTAGAGCACTTCAATAGGAAGTGCTTTTTTTTCGCATTTATTGAAAATTCTAATAAATATATAGAATATCTGGACAAATCAATATATTCAGTTTATACCTATTCATATTTCTGATAATATGATATTAGGAGGATACTGTATGATAACTATTAAGAATTATGTATCAGTGGATACAGTGGAAGAAGCTTACGACTTGAATAAGAAAAGAAATAATCAAGTTTTAGGTGGAATGTGCTGGTTAAAGATGATGAATAAAGATGTAAATACGGCAATAGATTTAAGTAAATTAAATGTGAAATCTATTGATGAAGATGAAACATGTTTCCGTATTGGTGCGTATGTAACATTGCGTGAATTAGAAATGAGTACATCTTTTAATGAATATACAAATGGAGGAATGAAGAAAGCGGTAGAACATATCGTTGGTGTACAATTCAGAAATTGTGCAACCATTGGTGGATCTATCTGGGGAAGATTTGGATTCAGTGATTTATTAACTTTCTTCTTAAGCTTAGATGCGAAAGTGGAATTATATCCAACGGGAATTGTATCTTTAAAAGAATTCAGAGATATGAAGGTAAACAATGACATATTATTATCTGTCATTGTGGATAAGAAACCATTAAAAGTCGCTTATCAAACAATTCGTAATCAAAGTACAGACTTTCCTGTATTAGCTTGTGCTTGTTCCAATGTAGATGGAAAATATAACACAGCAATTGGGGCACGTCCAGGAAAAGCCATGTTGGTAGAAGATGATAATAATATTTTAGCCGAAGTCAATGAAGAAACAATTAAAGCGTATAGCGAATACGTTATGAATCGTGTAGATACAATATCGGATAGTAGAGCTAGTGGTGAATATCGCAAGCGTATGGTGAAGGTTTTGGTATCTCGTTGTATGAAAGAAATGGAAGGTATCTAGTATGGAAATCAAGATTAAATTAAATGGTAAATTGATCAAAGAAGATGTAGATGCCGGTACATTATTGATTGATTGGTTAAGAGCTCACAAGTGTTTTAGTGTAAAACGAGGATGTGAAACATCAAACTGTGGTTTATGTACAGTATTCGTAAACGATAAACCTGTATTATCTTGTTCTGTATTAGTTGCTAGAGCAAATGGCTGTAGTGTAACTACACTAGAAGGACTTCAAAAAGAAGCTGAAGAATTTGGGGCTTATATCGCAAATGAAGGAGCGGAACAATGTGGATTCTGTAATCCAGGATTTATGATGAATGCGATTGCGATGTTTAGAGAAAATCCAGATCCAACCGATGATGAAATTCGTGCTTATTTAGCCGGTAACTTATGTCGTTGTTCTGGTTATGAAGGACAACTTCGTGGTATTAAAAAATACCTTCAATATAAGAAGGGAGAATAGTTATGGCAGAATTTAAGACAATTACGAAACCTGTAATGAAAAAAGATGCGATGCAGCTTGTAACAGGTAAACCAGTTTATACAGATGATATTATCAATCAAGATTGTTTGATTGTTAAGTTATTACGTTCTCCTCACGCTTCTGCAATTATTGAATCGATTGATACAAAAATTGCTCAAAAGGTGCCTGGAATCGAAGCTATTTATACATATAAAGATGTACCTCAAGTTCGTTTTAGTAATGCAGGGCAAACTTTCCCAGAAGCTTCTCCTTATGATCACCAAATTTTAGATCAAAGAGTTCGTTATGTGGGAGAACCGGTGGCAATTATTGCGGGTGAAAGTGAAGCAGCTTGTTTAAAAGCGATGAAATTAATTAAAGTAAAATATCAAGTATTAGAACCAGTTTTTGATATGCATACCGCAAAAGATAATCCAATTTTAGTACACCCGGAAGAAAACTGGAGAACACTATCCTACGATTTCTATAAATCGGACAATAAAAGAAACCTAGTTTCTCATGAAGAAGATTCGCATGGTGATTTGGAAAAGGCATTTGCAGAATGTGATGAAATTGTAGAACACACATATCACTGTAAAGCGAATCAACAAGCTATGATGGAAACATTTAGAACTTATTGTGAAATTGACACATATGGTCGTTTGCATGTGATTTCTTCCACACAAATTATTTATCACGTTCGTCGTATAGTTTCGAATGCGCTACAAATTCCAAAGTCAAAAGTACGTGTTACGAAACCAAGAATTGGTGGTGGATTCGGTGCGAAACAAACATCAATTTCGGAAGTATATCCAGCTTTCGTTACATGGATGACTAAAAAACCTTCGAAAATTATCTTTACTCGTAAAGAATGCCAAATTGCCGGATCTCCTCGTCACGAAATGGAAATGAAGATTCGTGTTGGAGCTACAAAAGATGGACACATCAAGGCGATTGATCTATATGTATTATCAAACTCTGGTGCGTATGGAGATCACGGACCAACAACAGTAGGATTAGCTGGTCACAAATCTATTCCACTATATACAGGTGGTATGGAAGCACACCGCTTTACGGCGGATGTAGTATACACAAATATTCAATCGGCTGGAGCATTCCGTGGATATGGAGCTCCTCAAGGTATCTTTGCCTTAGAAAGTGCTGTTAATGAATTGGCAGCTAAATTAAATATCGATCCAATTAAGATTCGTGAAATGAACATGTTAAAAGAAGGTATGCATATGGATGCCTACTTCCATGAAGATGCAACAGCATGTGCTCTAGATCGATGCATGGAAAAGGCAAAAGAAATGTTTGATTGGGACAACAAACCGGATTGTGTAGATTTAGGAAACGGTAAAGTTCGTTCTAAAGGTGTTGCGATGGCTATGCAAGGTTCTTGTATTTCAAACTTAGACGTTGGTAGTGCAACCGTTCGTTTAACAGAAGATGGTGGATACTTGTTAGTCATTGGTGCTGCGGATATGGGTACAGGATGTGATACCGTCTTATCACAAATCTTAGCAGAATGTATGGATTGTGATGTAGATGATGTCGAAGTTATGTCGGCAGATACAGATTTCTCACCATATGATTCTGGGTCTTATGCTTCTTCCACTACATATATCACAGGTATGGCAACATACAAAGCTGGTATGAAACTTAAGGAACAAATTTTAAAGATTTCAGCATTGAAATTAAACAAACCTATTGAAGAACTTACAATGGAGTCAAAAGAAGTTGTGGCACCAGATGGACAATCGATTTCTCTAGTCGATATCGCAACCGCTTCTATGTGTTTCAATGACATTCCTACAACCGTAACCGAAACACACACTTCTCCTGTTTCTCCTCCACCTTATATGGTTGGTATGGTTGAAATTGAATTGGATAAGGAAACTGGTGAAGTCGAAGTCAAAGACTACGTAGGTGTTGTAGACTGTGGTACAGTTATGAACGAAAACCTTGCTCGTGTACAAACAGAAGGTGGAATCGTACAAGGTATCGGTATGGCATTAATGGAAAATGTTACCTATACAAAGAAAGGTGCCATTTTTGAAGAATCCTTAATGAACTACAAGATTCCGACTCGTTTAGATATGGGTGTACTTCGTACTGCATTTGAATCAAGTTATGAAGAAAGTGGACCTTATGGAGCTAAGTCTATTGGTGAATTAGTTATTGACACACCATGTCCAGCTATTAACCACGCAATTTACAATGCCATTGGAAAATTCTTATACGAAGTTCCATTTACACCAGAAAAAATTGTAATGGCTCAAGATGAATAATTATATTGTCTTGTTGTGTGGAGGAAATAGTACTCGTTTTCAAGAAAATAAGTTATTATATCCTCTTCAAGGAAAAGCTCTATATAGACATACTTTTGATAAACTAAAGAATATTGTTCAAAGACATTCTGATTACTTTCTACTTGTTGTTTCTCAATACGAAACTCTTATAGAACAAGTA
>JAGHTX010000192.1 GCA_018065105.1 Bacillota bacterium | reverse complement strand
TTCTCCCATTTCAATGCTCTTTGTTCTCCTTTACGGATTCCAGTTAGATAATTAAACAAAATAAAGTAACGAATATAAACGGCATCCGAACCCTTGTATCTATTTGGAATTGCCTGTAAAACCATTTTAAACTGCTCAGGTGTCCAATATCTCAAATCATCGGATGTTTTTATTTTCTTCAGAGGTTTATATCCTGTAACTGGATTTCGATCCAAAAAGCCATGATTAACACCAAAATTCAGAATCGTCTTAACATTAGTAGTCATCTTATTTGTGTAATTAATAGACTTCCCTTCTCGCTGCATTTTAGCCGCTATCGCTTCTAAATCCGTTATTTTAAGTGTTGCGACTTTACGTTTACCAATAACGGGTTGAATGTTCTTTTTATACCAGGATTCCAAATCCTTAGCCGAAGAGGATGGTTTGTGTTCAAGATAATCTTTTACATAATGTTTGAATAAATCATCCATTTTTAATGAAAGGTTCACTTGATTCTTTAGGTAATACGCTTCATATTCCTTAGCTTCCCTCTTTGATTGAAAGTTCATGCCTGTCTTGGGATTAATTCGAATCGTTGTACCTTTGTGTGTTCTAGGATCTACACATCTTATCTTCCATCCTCTACCGTTTTCACTTTTTTGAACCGACATTATCTTTCTCCTTGATAAACTTGTTCTGGAGTTAATTCTTTCTTCTTCCAACTTCTAAGTGTTTTTTCTAGATAACTTAAATCCTTAATACCTTTGCAGATCATGTCATCTAATCCACACTTTACATATGTTTCTCCATATTGGTTTATCATTCTTTTAATTTCAAATTCATCCTTAACGGTAATACCGTTAAATTCATAATCGAATTCTTCCATTAAATTAGAGAAATTTGGCTGATAATCATCCATGCCAAAAGGAATTACTTCATTTGAATTCATAGATTCATGGTTAACCATTTCGGATATACTATCCTTAACTAACCTATATTCACCTATACTATTCTTAACTAATTTATTCTCAACTATACTATCCTTATCTAATCTGGGTTGTTCAATGGTTGTCATTTGGTTGACCATTGGCATACCATCATTACAGGTAATCAATTGATACTCGTCATTTTCTTTTAGCTTCAATAAACTAAATTCATTTTGATTTACTGTTGGTTTATATCTATCCTTTCGAATATAGTTATTCACCAACCAATGAACAATCACAATAACGCCAGATTTAAATGGGATAATGAAGTTTTTAATAGCTAACATAGTTAAATCATCATCTCCACATCCAATCATTCTTGAAATTCTTTTAGGATTATTCACAAATCCATCGTCATCCGCTCTTAAACCTAAATGAAAATATAGCAATTGCGAAGACAATGGCATTTCTAGAAATCTGTCTGAATCTATAACAGCTTTAGAAAACATTCTTTTTTCGGCCATAATTTATACTCTCCTTTCGATATACGAAAGAAGTGCTTTGTATATTGCAGAATCGCCAAATTCATGCAATACTACCTTTGCTGAAGATGTGTTCAAAGCACTTCTTTGTATCGATGTGTAACGCCAATTACGCATCGATTTTTTCTTTGCTTGCCAAATGTTTGTAACTCTCAACGTCAATTTGAAAATACCCACAAATAAGTGATGTCGGAATTCCCCATCCCCATTCACCCATTTTTTGTCCTGTCTGTTTTTCCAAGTCCTTAATCATTTGATCCCATACCGGTTTAAACTTAGGATAAGCTACACCTAAAATAAGTCGTACATCCGTCAAATGTAGATAAGGCTTTTCAAGTAACGTTGCTTTCTTTGTGTAAGTCATATCACACCTCCTTGTAATCTATTTTGTAACCATTTATATTGTAACTCTGTTTGTAACCTATTTCAAGTATTTTTGTAATCTTAAATGTAATTCTAAAACTTTTCGTGTATAATAATGTCATGGGAACTTATAAAGAGAAATATTACATTGGAGAAAAGCTTCAAGCAGCCATTAAAGAAAAAAATATAACTGTAACTCAATTTGCTTCTGATATTGGAATTAACCGTGTTACTGTGCAATATTATATTTCAAACAAGAAATGTCCATCGCTAGAAACAATACAAAAAATTGCTAATTATCTTGAGCTACCAACAGAGTACTTTATCGAAGATGAAGTAACTTTAAATTTGTCTGAGTCTATCTCTGAGTTGGTTGCTGGAACACTAGATTCTATCAAAGTGAAAAGATACTATAAGCACGCCTTAAAACGTCTGAATGATACATTTGATCAATTGGATTATCGTGGACAATTGGATATAACAACAGATTTAGTTATGATGATCAATGAAATTCAAGAAGGGACCAAAACGTTTGATATCAAAGAAGATTGGGCACAACTTGTTCAAATTAAGCAGTTATTAGATAAAAACGAAATTAATCTATCTACAGATGAAATAAAAGATAAGCTACGGCAAACAGAATCAGAAGGAGTTATTATCAGTAAGGAATTTAAGTCTTACAAAGATGGTTTAGATGCAGGTATACAATTAGCAAAAACGAAAAAAATAAATTAATATGAGGTGATTATAGTTGAAGCCAAAACTCAATTTAGTAGAACAGGTCTCTTATTTAAAAGATAAAGGTATTAAATTTGAGAAAGTCTCAGAAGAAGATGCAGCACATTATTTAAGTCATTCAAATTACTATTACAAACTTACTTCTTATAGAAAAAATTTCGAAAAATATACATTTGGTCCAAATGCCGGAAAATATATCTGCCTAGATTTTGCCCATTTAATCGATCTTGCAATTTTAGACAGCTATTTAAGAATTCTAGTTCTAGAAATGGCTCTAAACATTGAGCATTATTCTAAATTAAAATTATTACATACTTTAGAAAATCAAGATAACGAAGATGGATATTCTATTATCCAGGATTTCATTTCTACTGAAGCTGGAGCAAACATTCTAAATAGTATACAAAACAAAAGCACTAGCATTTATAGCGGTGATATCATTTCACACTTCGAGGAAGATCAGTACCCTTTATGGGCTTTTATCGAAATAATTTCATTTGGCGATTATTTACGTTTATTGAAATTTTGCGCTGATAGATGGAATTCCAGAGATCTGATAAATGACTTTTACCTAATGAAAGATGTAAAAGCATTAAGAAATGCAAGTGCACATAACAACTGTATTCTTAACGATTTACTATCCAAGGTTGAAACACGTCGTCCTTCTTATGAAATCAGCCGTGAACTAAATGAAATAGGTAGATCCGCTAATCAAAGACATTTAAGGAAGACAAGAATAAAACAATTGATTACATTATTTTATTCACACAAAAAAATTGTTACTAGTTCTGGAGTCAAAGAAAACATATATGAAAAAGCCTCAGAATTCTCAAATAGAATGTTTGAAAATTTTGATTATTCCTTTAACGAATCTTTGAAAAGTAGTTTAAATTATCTTTCTAGAGCCATTGAAATATTGTTAAAAGTAAGTTAAGATATAGGCGAATAGGAAAACTAGTTATTAGTTTTGTACGAGCGGTGTCGCATGACGTTGCTCTATTTTTTTATGTTTTTTTGAAAAACATGACCAATTTTTTGACCAGAAGAGTCTACAAACAAATCAAAAGGTGCCAGATAGCCTTTATTTATCGCATATCTAGCACCTTTAATTTTCTTGTGGTGGAGGTGGCGAGAATCGAACTCGCGTCTTACCAAAGTCCCACGAAACAACGTTTACAGCTTATCCTACCATGTTAACCAGCAGTCTTGGGCAGGCACAAAATACTACTGGGGTGACTAACCTTTATTTCGGATTCGGGAACTAGTCAACTCCTACTCCTAGCTTCTTGGCTGATCACGGAATGTTAGATGAGAAAGCGAAACCTAACAAACGGGCTGCGAGTCAAACGTAGACTAAAAATTAAGCAGCGAATGCCATGTTTTGGTTCATACCAAATACATTAGCTAAATTTGTTTTTGCAGTTAATTTAAGTTGGTGATAACGCGTATCCTTCGCGGCTGTAGTTGGATCCAAACATTTAATAATCGAATGCCTGAACACCCCCATGTGAATTAGAGTGTATCACTCTAATATTTATTTTTCAATGCCTTTTCGATTTCTCTTTTCGCATCTTTTGCTTTTTCTGATTCTCGCTTATCGTGAAGGTTTTTACCTCTTGCAAGTGCAATCTCAAGCTTTGCCAAACCATGGCTTAAATATACTTTCACCGGAACTACTGTATACCCTTTTACACGTACCGCATTTCCTAGTTTTAATATTTCGCTTCTTTTTAACAAAAGCTTTCTTTCGCGAACCTCATCATGGTTAAATCGATTCCCAAATTCATAGGGAGAAATATGCATTCCTTTGATAAAAGCCTCATTATCGTGGAAGCTGACGAAGCTATCCTTTAATTGAACCTTTCCCAAACGCACACTTTTAATTTCCGTACCTTTTAATTCTAGTCCTGCTTCATATCGATCGTATAATTCATATTCGTGACGAGCTTTTCTATTTTCCGCAATCACTTTTACTTTCTGTGCCATTATTTATATACTACCTCGATTCCTTCTGGATTTCCGACTAATTCTTCAACAACTGCATTTATAAATTCTAAATTCATCGCGTTAAATTTATGAGTAACAGATATAGCGTCATCATACTCATTAATTGTCATTGCTTTTATTGTTCTATATTCTGAGTCAAAATATGTAATTGTTGGGATTAATTTTACATTATCCCAAGATACTTTTTTAGTCGCGTGATCAAAATTAATGGTAAACGATGCCATACCACCAATCATAAATTGAGGTTGATCTTGGCAACTTAAAAAGTTCCCTAATGAGTAATAACACAATGTATCGCCTTCTTCACCTCGTATAAACTCTGCTCTTTGAAGAAGGTGAGGATGGCTACCAATTATAACATCTACACCCAAATCATTTAAGAATTGTGCCAAATCTTCTTGATTTGCATCTACTTCTGTTTCAAATTCAGTTCCCCAGTGAACAGAAACAATTTGAACATCACTTACTTCTGTAAGAATATCAATATCATCTTCAATTTTTGTTTTATCGGAACTATTCACTTTCCACTTTTGATCATCGGATAAAGAATAGTTATCTTTTGTAAAACAATAGCTTTGAATACCAACTTTAACTCCATTTACATTTAATACCTTAGCGGTTTCTGATTCTTCCTCAGTTAAATTCGTACCTGTATAAGTCATTTCCGGATATTTCTCGTTTATATAAGTAAGCTCACGATCCAATCCAGCTACACCCGCATCCAATACGTGTTCGGAACTAACAGCCATCCAATCAAATCCAGTGTGAGCTACCGCATCAATAATTTCTATCGGTCCATTAAATAATGGATAAGAGGCATATCCGAATTCAGATCCAGCACAAATTGTTTCCCCACTAATATAAGATAAGTCTGCATTTTGCGCATATGGAGCAATAACACTATAAACATCATCAAAATCATAGGTTCCGCCTTCAATTCCTTGCCAATAATAAATGGGTCCATAGATAATGTTGTCTCCAACTCCTATAAAAGAAAAAGAATCTGTTCCAGTCTTTCCATCAACATTTTTTTCTGCAACCTTTTCTTCTCCTCCAAATCGAGTGGATATTGATTCTCTTAAAGATGGTATTAACCGATAAATACCTACACAACTAAAGAAAAATAATACAACACATAAAATAGAAAAATATATAGTTCTTAATACCTTTTTTGTCTTTTGTTCCTGATTCATAAAATGATTCTACCATACTTTCAAATACATTTCTTCTTATTCTTAGCTATGCGCTTATTTTTACATATATTATGTCATATATTTTTATTTCTTCTAATTTTGTTACTGACATAAATATTGTCCGATTGATACTTAAAATTCAAAAAAAGGGTGGATAAAATGAAATTTTGTAAAGAAATCGAACTTTTAAAAAAAGCCAAAACTTTTCCAAAAGAAGCACTTAAGGATGAGATTGGTTTCGTTGAGTACCTTGAAGAGTGTAAAGAAAAACATCCTAAACATGCAACGCACTTGAAAAAGTACACTAACATTGATCGCAGCTATTTTTATCAAATCACCTCTGGGTATAGAAATCCTGGCAGAGACAAAGTACTACAAATCGCCTTGGGATTGGAACTGGATACAGAAGAAACCAATACGCTTCTTGCTCTATCCCAAAACGCCATGTTACTGCCTAGAATTCCTAAGGATGCCGTACTGATTTTTGCTCTAGAACACCATTATTCATTAGAACAAACGAATAATCTTCTCAACGAATTGGGTCTTGAAATTGTTCAATAAACAAAATTAAGGATGCCCTCTGCTTTCACAGGTGACATCCTTTTTTATGCGCTTAAATAAATTCTGTATTAATTATTATCTTAGAATTGTTTCTTTAAGCAGCTGTTCATTAATTTTGCGAAATCTGGATCGTGTTTTTGGAAAGATTTGATAGCATCGATAGCAGCTTGTTCTGATTCTGCACCTTCTACTTCAAAGTTAGCTTGAATTCCACGTTTTTTACCAGTGAATTTCAATTTCATTCCTTTTAATTCCATTCCATCGAAACGTTCGATAGCATAAGCTAATTTACTACATCCAATTGTTACTTCCATGATTTAATCCTCCTATAAGTAATTAACACATTCATTATACTACATCGTGTAACCGTTTTCATAAAAATTACAGTTTTTTATCCTAAAAGTAGATCAAATACTCCAAAAGAAGCAATCATCATGATACAACCTGCAAAAAGTACTCCGCACATAACCGCAATAACAGTCTTCTTAAAATCCAACTTCAAAATACTAGCTGCTAATGTACCAGTCCAGGCTCCTGTTCCTGGAAGAGGAATTCCCACAAACAAGAATAAAGCCCAATACAAACCTCGACCCGCTTTCGCCTTTAGTTTTTTACCAGCTTTCTTCCCTTTTTGTAGACACCAAGTAAAGAATGGGCCAATATATGGTTTGTTTTTCCCCCATACTAATACTCCTCGTGCAAACAAATAAATAATTGGTACTGGAAGCATATTGGCAATAATCGCAATAATAAATGATGTCAATTTTGGAAGTCCCATGCCTACGGCAATTGGAATAGCCCCACGAAGTTCAATCAATGGAACCATAGACACAAAAAATACGATTAAATATTTCATCAACATAGTTTTTAGAACTCATCCTTCTTTGACATATAAAGCAATGCTAAGAATCCCATTAATCCAGCCAGAATAAAGTACAAAACTGGCATTCCAACATTTGCTCTCTTACTAAAAATTCCTAATACAATCAATAATATACAAGCCAGTAAGTGCAATAATGCATTTTTCTTATTTGACATAATAACAACCTCTACTTTCAACGTTGTCATTATACCATATTCCCTATAAATAACTCAAAAAAACAAAAATCCGTTTTTGTGCACATTTTGAAAACACGTGATTTTATTTTATGTACATTTTTACTTGAAATCTTTTTTTAAATGTGTATACTATTCCTTGTGACGAAAGGAAAAAGGAGAGAATCGTTCTCCTAGGTATATAAAATGAGCCGTGTATACAATTTTAGTGCTGGACCTGCAGTGCTTCCAGTAGACGTTTTAAAACAAGCTGCAGAAGATATGTTAGATTACAAAGGATGTGGAATGTCTGTAATGGAAATGAGCCACCGTTCTCAAATGTTCCAAAATATTATTGACGAAGCAGAACAAGACTTACGTGATTTAATGAATATCCCTGATAATTATAAAGTATTATTCTTACAAGGTGGAGCTAGCCAACAATTCTCTGCTGTTCCAATGAACTTAGTAAAAAATGGAGTAGCCGATTACATCATCACTGGTGTATGGGCAAAGAAAGCTTACCAAGAAGCACAAAAATATTTAAAAGCTAACGCTATCGCAAGTAGTGCAGATAAAGGATTCTCATATATCCCAGATTGTTCAGATCTTCCAATTAGTGAAGATGCTGACTATGTATATGTATGTTACAACAATACAATTTACGGAACTAAATTCCCTGAAGTACCAAACACTAAAGGAAAAATTTTAGTAGCCGACATGTCATCATGCATTTTATCTGAACCAGTTAATGTAGAAGACTTTGGTGTAATCTACTTCGGAGTTCAAAAGAATGTAGGACCTGCTGGTGTAGTTGTTGCCATCATTCGTGAAGATTTAATTCGTGATGATGTTCCTGCTTACACACCAACAATGTTAAAATGGAAAACTCAAGCAGATGCTGGATCTATGTACAACACTCCTCCATGCTACACAATCTACATTTGTGGATTAGTCTTCAAATGGATCAAACAATTAGGTGGTCTTGAAGCTATGAAAGCTATCAACGAAAAGAAAGCTAAAATCTTATATGATTTCTTAGATCAATCTAAATTATTCAAAGGAACTGTTGAAAAAGAATCTCGTTCATTAATGAATGTACCATTCGTTACTGGAGATGCTGAATTAGATAAAAAATTCGTAGCTGAATCAAAAGCAGCTGGATTAGAAAACTTAAAAGGTCACCGTTCTGTAGGTGGTATGCGTGCTAGTATTTACAACGCTATGCCAATTGAAGGGGTTGAAGCATTAGTAGCCTTCATGAAAGACTTCGAAGAAAGATATGGTAAATAATTATGTATAAAGTAAGATTATATAACAACATCGCAAAAATCGGGTTAGACCAATTTACAGAAAATTTTGAAGTATCTGATGATATTGAAAACGAAGATGCCATCGTCGTTCGTTCTGCGAACTTACACGAAATCAAATATCCTCGTTCATTAAAATGTATCGCTCGTGCTGGAGCTGGTGTAAATAACATCGATGTTAAAACTTGTACAGACTTGGGTATCGCTGTATTCAACACTCCAGGAGCTAACTCAAATGCCGTAAAAGAATTAGTATTTGCTGGTTTATTATTAGCTAGCCGTGATATCTATGGCGGTATCACTTGGGCAAGAGGACAAGCTGGTAATGAAAACTTAGCAAAAGATATGGAAAAACAAAAGAAACACTATGCTGGTAACGAATTAGCTGGAAAAGCATTAGGAGTTATCGGTTGTGGAGCTATCGGTATCCAAGTTGCCAACTTAGCATTACGTTTCGATATGGATGTATTTGGATATGACCCATTCATGTCTGTAGATGCTGCATGGCAATTATCTAAAAACGTTCACCACGAAAAAGAAATCGATGGATTATACAAAGAAGTTGATTTCATCACTATCCACGTTCCTCAAAATGATGCAACGAAAGGAATGTTAAACAAAGAAGCTTTTGCTAAGATGAAAGACGGAGTAAAAATCTTAAACTTCGCACGTGGTGGATTAGTAAATGACGAAGATATGTTAGAAGCTTTAAATTCTGGAAAAGTAGCTTGTTACGTAACAGACTTCCCTTCTCCATTATTAGCAGATCACCCACATGTAATTCCAATGCCACACTTAGGAGCTAGTACAGCAGAATCTGAAGAAAACTGTGCAGTAAAAGCAGCCCAAGAAGTAATGGAATACTTACAATATGGTAATATTGTTAACTCAGTTAATTTACCTAACAACTCTAGTCCGATGACTACACCATTCCGTGTTTGTGTACTTCACAAAAACGTACCTAAGATGATCGCAAAAATTACAGATTGCGCTGCACAAGACAATGCCAACATTGAAAACTTATCAAACAAATCACGTGGAGAAATTGCTTATACAATGTTAGATATGGATCAAGAAGCCAGCGAACAAACAATCGAAATGATGCGTAAAATCTACGGTGTAATGCGTGTAGAAACTTACAAACTTTAATTAAACAATTTGGTCTGCTAAGCAGACCTTTTTTGGCAGAGAGAAGACATATGAAAGAAAAGGAAATGTATGAGAACCTATTAGATGCGTTCATCGATTTAGATGTAGAGAAACACAAGAGAATTCCTTATATTAAAGAATATCGTGAAATAAGAAAGCTTCATCAAGAAATGATCAATAAAATGATGGAATACTATACGCAGCATGAAAACACATATCAAAACAAACTAACACAATTTCTAGACGAATCCTACTATAAAGGAAATATTAAGTTATACAACTTTGAAATTGATTTTTCAAATAGATTGGATAATCAGGTATTTGGTGATTTAGTCGTATACAATCACATTCCAGGTCAATCAATTTGTCAGGCTTTCATTGACAACAAGAAAGTACGTGCACAAAGAAAGATTGAGTTTGTACAGGCAATGTTAAATTCAAAATTAGGTCTTTTTGAATATGTTGAAAATAAAGAATATGGAAGACATATATTGAAAAATATTCTGTCTGGACAAACTATCGAAGTAACTGACCAAAAACTGTCCGTTCCTTCTGGCAAGGATAATGTTTATCTATACGATCGTGTTATTGAATTTGAAGGAATCCATTTCATATGCGGAATTCATATGTTCTTTAACAAGAACGATCCTGATATTCGTAAATTTATCAAACGAAATAAAGGAAAATATAGACCTACTTCCCAACTTCTCGAACTGTTTCAACTTACCAAACAAAACGAAAAATCAACCATCAGTAAAAAATATAGGAAGGCTAGTTTGTATTAGCCTTCCTTCTTTTCTTCTAATTCCATCCAACGAAGTGTAACTTCTTCCAGCCTTTCTTCTTTGGCATCTCTTTCTTCTGTGATTTTTGACAACTTTTCATAGTCTGAACCAACCTCATTCATTTGAGCATTTAACGCATCAATTTCAAGTTCTAACTTTTCCATTTCCTCGCTTAACGAAACAAGTTCCTTCTTTTCCATATACGTTAAACCATTCTTCTTTGGCTGTTTCCAAGTCGTTTTCGTTGCCTTGGCCTGAGATACAGTTTCTTCTCCCACTTTAATCTTATAATCACTATATCCACCAGGATACTCTTTAAATGTGTTATCCGCCTGATGAACAAAAACCTTATCGCAAACACGATCCAAGAAATAACGATCGTGACTCACGGTTATAATAGCGCCTGAGAAAGAATCTAAATAGTCTTCTAATACATCGAGAGTCAAGATGTCTAAATCGTTTGTAGGCTCATCCAACAACAAGATATTAGGTGCCTGCATCAATACACGACACAAGTACAATCTTCTTCTTTCTCCTCCAGAAAGACGGTCGATTGTAATATAGTGCATTGTCTTTGGAAATAAGAATCTTTCCAACATTTGAGCAGCTGTCAAAGTCTGCTTGTTGTAGGTAATAACTTGGGCAACTTCTTCAATATAATCAATAAGTCGCATAGAAGTATCGACCATTTGATCTCCTTGTCTAAAGAAACCAATGCGTACTGTTTCACCATAATCAATAGTTCCCAAAGTAGGTTTTAAATCTCTATGAATAACAGATAATAGAGTAGATTTTCCACAACCATTTTCTCCGATAATTCCTACACGGTCATGACGCAACAAATGATAACTAAAATCATGAAATAATAATTCATCTGTATATCCAAAGCCTAGATTTTCCCATTCAATGGTTTTCTTACCTAAGCGTTGAGATACAACAGCTAATTCTAATGCTTCCTCTTGTTTGGCAAAACGAGTTTTACGCAATTCCTCAAAACGTTCCAAACGAGCTCTCTGCTTAGTGCTACGAGCTTGACATCCAGCTCTTACCCAAGTCAATTCTTGTTTATATAGTTGTTTATGTTTGTGTTGTGCCAATTCTTGTTGTGCTACTCGAATTTCTTTATTCTCCAAGAAGTTTTCGTAGTTTCCTCTATGTTCATAGAAAGAGCCAAGATCCAATTCAAAAATACGTGTACAAATCGTATTCAAAAAATATCTGTCATGGGTTACCATGAATAATGCACACTTTAATCTTTGTAGATAATTTTCCAGCCATTCGATCATTCCATCGTCTAGATGGTTTGTGGGTTCATCTAACATTAAAAGATCACACTTAATTAATAATGCACAAGAAAGAGCTAATCGTTTCTTTTGACCACCTGACATGTGATCAATAATCATATCAAAATCTAATAATCCTAATTTTGTTAAAATAGATTTCATCTCGTATTCTTCTAAAGGTTCTTTATTTAGGGAATTCGTATACACAACCTCTTCCCACACTGTTTTCTTTTTAAACACTGGATTTTGAGATAGATAAGAAATCTTAATTCCATTCTTTTTTATAATGGTACCTGCATCATAAGGCTCAATTCCCGCAATAATCTTCATCAAGGTACTCTTTCCTGTTCCATTGGTACCAATTAAAGCTATTTTATCTTGTTCCTCAATTGAGAAAGTCCCATTCTGAACAATTGTTTTTTCATTAATCTTCTTATTTAATCCATCTACACTTATCAACATAAAAATCACCTTTTTCATTATACAAGAAAAAAGTGAAGTAGGATATTCCTACTTCACGAATTCAACGATTGCCATTGGAGCAGCGTCACCACGACGGATACGTGTTTTTACTACACGAGTGTATCCACCATTTTGATCTGCAAATTTTGGACCGATTTCGTTAAATAATTTTTGAACAGCTGTTGTTCCTTCTTCATC
>JAGHTX010000002.1 GCA_018065105.1 Bacillota bacterium | reverse complement strand
CGTTATCCTGGATGCTTATATTATCCTTGTTTTTTGTATGATTTTCAAGGACTATTCTTCTTCAGGATAAACTAATCCCCATTCTTTTCTTAGTTTTGTCATAATGTCCATGACATCTTTTGTGTATTCCTGATACATACAATCTTCTTCCTTAGAAATTGTTTTCTCCATGTCTTGCACTTCATATAAAAGTGCGTTTTCTCTTTTTCCAGAAGCAATTTCTACACGCTTTCCATTGTCCGTAAAAGTAAATGATGCGTTTGCACTTCTAGGATATTCCATAACTTCCAAATATCCCTTTTCATAAGCGACGATTCCTCTTTTTGGCTGTTTGGTGTGCATAGACAACATGATGGTTGCCATCTCATCCTTGGAGTTTTTAAGTAATAAGCCTACCTTTTCATCCACACCTGTTGGTGCTAATTTTACCTGACTTAATACTTCTTCTGGCTTTTCTGACATGAACCATCTCGCAAAAGAGAGTGCATATACACCGATATCTAATAATGCGCCTCCGGCAAGATTTCGATTAAAAAATCGATTGTTCATGTCATACTCTTTGAAAGAGCCAAAATTTAATGTTAATAAACTTGGATTTCCTAATTCGTTATTTTTGATAAATTGATTGATTTCCTTATACAAAGGCATATGGAAAATTGTCATTGCTTCCGCAAATACCACATGATTTTCTTTCGCAAGTTGGTTTGCTTCTTCAAGTTCCTCACTATTTAAAGTGATGGATTTTTCACATAGCACATGTTTTCCGGCTTTTAATGCCTTTCTTAAAAAATTTATATGTGTATTGTGGGGTGTTGAAATATAAATGATATCCACATTTTCATCTTCAAATACTTCATCGATTGTATCGTATACTTTTTCAATGCCATATTTTTCAGCGAATTTGACACCTTTTTCGTGTGTTCTATTGGCTACCGAATATATTTTTCTTCCTTGTTTAGCTAATGCTTGTGCCAATTCATTGGCAATTACCCCAGTTCCTAAAGTTGCCCAATTGTATTCTTTTTTCATTAATAATTCACCCTATCTAACATATGCACGAATGACACCAATCTTTTCATTTGGATCTGTGCTACGAATACTATATTCTTTTACGCTAGCTGGGACAATAAAAGTTTCAGCATAATGAACAATATATGGATCAAATTCATGATTTGGACTTTCAATAACTGCTTCTTTTCCTTCAATTAAATTTAACATATTCACATTGCCTTTCGTTTGAACGGTAATTTCATCGTTAATCCAGTATCTTCTAGTTTCAATAAACTCTAATTCATGTAAGCCCGTGTGTTCTTCCACATAGTGTTCATTCTTTTCTACTTCATAGACCGCATTTACTAAATTTTCTTTTACCCAGTCGGTCGTACGATTCCATTGAATAACTTCTTTTCCTCTTTCTACGTTGATAGGTCTTGGTTTTCCATCCATTCCAACTCTTCCCCAATCCCATAGTTTAAAAGTGAAAATATAAGGAGTGGCACTAATTTCCAAAACCATCGCATTGTTTCCGGAACAGTGACAAGTTCCAGCAGGAATTAAGAAATGATCGTGTTTTTTGGCCGGAAATTTATTGATATATTTTTCTGCATCAAAAAGGATTTCCCCTTTGTTTGCCTTACGCAAATCATCAATCATCGATTGTGGATCTATTCCCTCTTTTATACCTAAGAATACATGCGCTCCTTCTTTGGCATCTAAGATGTAGTAACTTTCATCTTGGGTATAGGTCATCCCAAATTCTTTCTTAATATATTCTGTTAATGGGTGTACTTGAAGAGACAATGGCTGTCCGTCAATGGTATCTAAGAAATCAAATCGAATAGGAAATTCTGCTCCAAAACGAGAATATACATGTTCTCCTAGTAATTGCACAGGTTGATATAAAACTAGGTCCATTGCTGGAATTTCGATATAGTCATTTTCAAAATCCAGATACAAAGAGTTTTCTTCTGGAACCCCATCAAAGCTCCATGCATAGTTAGGTTTTTCTGGATCCAGACCACAAACTTCTTTCATCCATTGTCCACCCCATACTCCTGGATCAAAGTAAGGAACGGTTCTAAATGGTTGTTTCGCTATCTGTTTTAAACCTTCTCGAAGAGCTTGCCCAGTAACCATTTTTGGATGATTCTCAATATTTGTATCGATAAAGAAATCGACATCGTTGAAAACTGTCATTTTATGTTTATCCGCAATACGCCATTCGATAAAATATCCTCGCTTATTTTTTCTAAGAGATTCTTCATCAAAGTTTGAACATTTATAGTTTCCCATTCCTTTTCGATATCGTAGTTGAATTTCCCAACGTGCCATATCAAAGTAAACAAGTAAATCTCCTTTTGTGACTAAACTCGCTCCAAATCCATACACAAAAGTTAAGTCATCTGCCTTTTGAACTTGTGCACGAGCTTGTTCAAGTTTATCCTCTTCCATAAAATCCAAAACCTCTCCATAGTACATTTTTCCAAAAGTACGATCATCAGTTAAATGGGCTTTTAATTGTTCTGTAATGGTTTCCTCTTCTTTAAAAATAGATTTCATATCGATGATTGTTTTAGGATTTAACGCTTTTAAAATAGCTAAGATTTCATCATCATATACCCCGACATATGTATCAAAGACAATAGTCTTCTTATCTTTTATCGCTGTTTTTAATGTTTGAATGATGTCTTCTTTTCCAACAATACATGTATTTTCCTGCCCTTTTATTTTTGTCATTGGACTCTTATTATAATTTGTCATACTACTCCTTTACACTTCAAACGCATCCCAATCCACTAACTGCGGCTTGGATACAAATAAAAATCGATCCGGATCATCCTGAAATTGACTATAGATTGGTTTATCCTTTTCAATATGTAATTCCGGATAGCTTCTCGCTTCTTTTAGGACAAAATGACCAGAATGATAATTCTTATTCATTTTCCATTTGATTTTTCCGTCTTTTATAATTGGAAAATACGCAATGCCATGATGTGCACGAACATCCTCATAATCGAAGCCATAATCTCGAACACACCAGGCACCAAAGCTCATGGTTCTTTCTGGATCGGCATTGATTGTCGCATGTACCCAGCCAGGTGGAACAATCACCACATCTCCTGCCAGTGCATGTACAACAATACATCTTCCGGCCTCATCTTTACCGCTTTCCTGCATATAAATATAGGCTTCTCCATCCCATATTTCATATACTTCACAAGTGGATGCACTACAAGATTTGGATATCGCATGAATATGTCCCTGAGATCTTACAGGCTCTTCTCCTATTTGTCCTTTCGCATAAGTAACAACGCCAAATAATAAATTACGATCCAGCATATTTTGTTTGTCTTGTTCCAAGCCCACATCCATACTGATACAGTAAACCGTTTCGGGTCCTTTACTATTTGGATCTATTAATGACTTGCGAATAGAATCTAAAGTACGAAGTTCCGGAGTTGGTCCATAAACCTGTTTTCCATACTGAATATCGAGTGGATCTTCTCTGAATTCCACTTCTAAACCGGGATAGAATTTCATAAAGCCTCCTATTTGATATAATGTTATATCATTTAATCATAGAATAACAAAAAAATAGTTGTATCTCTACAACTATTCGGAAATTTCAATGGAATAAGAATAAGAATCTGCTCGATAATACGAAATTGTATGTTCAATCACTTCTTGTTCCTTATTATAAGAAGTACGAATGCGTATCAATAGAGGGCTTCCTTGTTCAATCTCTAACATTTTTGAGATTTCTTCGTTGGATATATCGGCTTTAAAATGCTCAACGACACGTACCGGTTTATGGATTTCAAGCTTTTCAAATAACTCATAAATCGATTGGTTGTATGCTTCTTTTTCTAAAGGCATAGGCATATGCTCGTTAAAGTAAGATACAAAATAAACAATCGGTTTTCGATTTCCTGTTCGAACTCTTTTTAAACATACCAGCTCTTTTGCCTCTGTTTGAAAAATCTCTTGAAGATCTTTTCCGACAGCCTCCTTTTGAATATGGATATACGAAGTCCCAGGTTCAATTCCACGATCTTTCATTTCATCGGTAAAACTGCGAATGCGTGTTAACTTTTCTTCAATCTTTTTTGAATAGATGATGCTGGTTCCCTTTCCGCGAGCACGTCTAACATACCCATCTTTTTCCAAACTTAAGATCGCTTGACGAACCGTAATACGACTGACATTGTATTGATTCTGAAAATCGATTTCTGCAGGAATGAAATCTCCATTTTTATATACTTCATTTTCAATATCCTCTTTGATTATATTTCGAAGTTGAATATATAAAGGCAAAGCTTCTTTACTAAAGTCCAATTGTTTCATACGAGTTCCTCTAGAAACATTGTACACAATACATATACAAGATTCAAACAGACATTTATCGTTTATTTATCGCATTTTTTTGGGTTTTGTGTATAATGAGTGATGTAGCGATTAAAGGAGAATAGTATGATTCTAGATCAAATTGATGCAAAGTTATTAGAGTTGGCCAAAGAAGCTGACTATGAATTAAAAGATATATTTGAAGACATTGATAAAATGGCTCTAAAAAACACAGATAAAATTTTATCTGCATTTATTGACAACCGCGTCTCTTATTCCGACTTTACCGATATTAATGGATACGGAAACTACGATGAAGGACGTGACAAACTAGAAAGAATTTTTGCGACAGTCTTAGGATGTGAAGATGCCCTTGTCCGCCCACAAATCATGAGTGGAACAAATGCCTTATATCTAACATTCTCTGCCCTTTTAAAATATGGAGATACCATGATTTCCATTTCTGGAACGCCTTATGATTCTTTACAGGAAATGGTAGGTATCATTGGTAATTCCAGCCAGTCTTTAAAAGCACATGGTGTTAAATACGAACAAATCGACTTAATCGATAATGAATTCGATGAAGAAGCCATTGTGGCCCGTTTGGCTAAAAACGATGTAAAACTAGTAGAAATCCAACGTTCTCGTGGATATTCCTCTCGCAAGTCTTTAACCATTGCCAAGATCGAACACGTAATTTCTAAAATCCGTGAAGTAAATAAAGATGTAATTATTATGATCGATAACTGTTATGAGAATTGGTAGAAGATAGAGAACCAGGACATGTAGGAGCCGATGTAGTCGTTGGTTCTTTAATGAAAAACTTAGGAGGTGGAGTTGCTTCCACTGGAGGATATGTTGCTGGTAGAAGTGATTTGATCCACATGGTTTCTGAACGCTTAACCGCTCCAGGTATTGGAAAAGATCAAGGAGCAAACTTTAACCTAAACAACTCCTTCTTTAAAGGAATCTTTATGGCACCAAATGCGGTAAGAAGTTCTCTAAAGACTGCTGTATTTTCTGCTTATATGTTAGAAAAATTAGGATTTAAAAATGTATCTCCTGCTTACAATGAAGAAAGAACGGATATTATTCAAACCGTGGAACTAGGAAATACCGAAAATCTTGTTCGTTTTACCCAAGGAATTCAAGCCTCTTCCCCAATTGATTCCTTTGTACGCGTATTACCAGCACCAATGCCAGGATATCCTTTCGATGAAGTCATGGCAGCCGGAAGTTTTACCCAAGGAAGTACGATTGAATTAAGCGCCGATGCTCCAATGGTAGAACCATATACGCTATATATGCAAGGTGGATTAACTTACGAATATGGTAAGCTTTCCATTCTTCTTGCACTTACAAAAGTTCTAAACGGAAATTAAAAAAGGCCACTCACGTGGTCTTTTCTAATGACTTCCCATTTGTCCACCATCAATACGGATGACAGTGTTATTAATATAATTCGCCTGGTCACTGATTAAAAATTTGACTAAATAAGCGACTTCTTTAGGATCACCATAGCGCTGCACAAGAATCTTTTCTTGTTCCTCTTTTAGAAATTCTTCATCGTAGCCATCCAATTCGCTTTCGGTTCCGATAAATCCAGGGGCAATCGCATTTACATTCACATAAGGTGCGTATTGCACAGCTAGATTGTGTGTCAAAGAAATTAAAGCGGCTTTGGAAGCATCGTAATCCAGACACATTGGATAATATGTGTTAATTCCATTTGTCGAAGAGATATTAATAATACGTCCAAATTCTTTTTCTAACATGCCTCGATAAACACGATCCGCACAATTATAAGCACCAACTACATTGACATCAAACGTTTTGCGAAATTCATCGGCTGTCTTTAAATGATAAAGGTTGGATAGATCGATTGCCGCATTATTAATCAAGATATCTACGCATCCTAACTTATCTTCAATTTCATTCACCATCTCATCCACTTCATCTTCTTTGGAAACATCCGCCTGAATCGCTAAACAGCGAACTCCATACGTATTTACAATCGCACTTTGTAAAGCTAAAGCTTGTGATAATGAACTTTGATAGTTAATAACGATATCGTATCCACTTTTGGCTAATTCTAAAGCAATGGCTTTCCCAATTCCCTTAGCGCCTCCAGTAATTAAAACAACTTTATTCATACTCATAAAAAAAGAGCTTGATTAAGCTCTTCCGTCGTATTTTCCATCAGCTGTGAAAACAACGATTTTTTCTCCTTGTTCAATGAATGGTGGAACTCTTAATGTTAATCCTGTTTCAGTTGTAGCATCTTTTAATTGAGTAGATGGAGCACCTTTGATTGCTGGTGTAGTTTCTACTACTGTTAAGATTACTGTAGCTGGTAAAGAAACTGTTAATAATTCACCTTCCCAGAATGCTAGGGAAACTTCCATACCTTCAATGATGTAGTATTTGTCATCACCGATTTGGTCTGCAGATAATTCATAAGTATCGTAAGTTTCTAAGTCCATGAAGTAGTAAACTCCACCATCAGCATATGAATATTGCGCATTTTTCTTTTCGATAGTTGCTTGATCGAATTTAGTGTTTGCGTTGAAGTTTCTTTCTTGAATTGATCCAGTTTTTAAGTTTCTCATCTTAGTTTTTAAGATAGCTGCACCTTTACCTGGTTTTACGTGTTGAAAATCTAATACTTGACATGGATCTCCGTCAACTAATAATGTTAATCCAGTTTTGAAATCTCCTGCTGAAATTGCCATAAATATCACTCCTATTTTTTATTTTTCTTTTTTTACGTACCTATTGTATCAGTTTTATTTCATTTACTCAAATAAAAATCGTTTTGTTCGCATTTTGAACAAAACGATTCAAATAATTTACTCCCCTTCAATAACAGCCAGCGTTAGAATACCCACAATAATCAGGAAGATAAATAGATATTGTTTGCGTGTTAATTTCTCTTTTAAGAAGATTCTTGATAATACCAAGGAAACTACACAGACCGAAGAAATGATAGGAGCGGCAATGGCTCCATTTCCACTCATCGCATATACATAAGTAAATTGTCCAGCGGTTTCACATACGGCAGCCAGGATTTTATCTCCCTGTTTTGGAAGATTGAATTTCACCTTTTTCATCATCATAAAGATAAATAGAACGAAACCTACAAGTGCAAAAGTCAATTCATACGAAGTATTGGCAACCTCTTCGATAGTAAGTTCTGTCACATGAAGAAGTGGTGTAGTTTCCATTTCTAAGAAGTAAATATCCAAAAAGCTTCCTAGCGCATCCAATAGGGCATAACAGAATGGCATCGCAAAAGCTACAATCGCTAATGTCTTTCCTAACTTTTTCTTACGATCGGTATCCCCGCTATTTTCTAAGAATCCTACCCCTAGAATCCCGATTAAGATAACACCAATAGCTAGTACTGACATAGGCGCAATTCTTTCGCCTAAGAAAAGGACACACATTAAAGAACAGATAGCGCCTGAAGTATTTTCAATAGGATCAGAAATAGACTCTTCAATAAATCGCATTCCAAAATACGATAATGCCATAGATACAATGTAGCATAGCGATACAGGTAAATATCGAATCAGGTTGATTGGATCGTATCCAATATCTTGTGTACACAATGTATAGATAGCGTGTAATCCCATGACAGCTCCCACACAGACACAAATTTTTAGGTGGGAATACTTTTCGTCAGGACGAGCTCCTTTTTTATAGAATAGCTCTGCAACACCCCAAAGCAATGTTGTAGCCAAAGTAAAAAATAACCACATATTATCTCCTCTTTCAAACCGTCAAAATTATATCAAATCCACAACGAAACACAAAATAAAAACCTCAGAGTTTCTCTGAGATTTTATAGATTACGCGATGGAAAGGTCCACGATATTTTTTATTTCTGCTTGCCCATCTAAATTTTCATAAACAGTAAGAATCACAAGCTTGTTTTCTGTTGTCTCTTTACACAAGTAACAATAATTTGTACCGGCTACAGGCTGTGTTTCTAAGCAGGCAATCAATTCAAAGTTTCCTACCTTGGCTTCTTTTTGTGCCTTGTATAAGATATCCATATCGACTCTTGATGGACAGGCATATGTATTTTCGGCTACATTCCATCCTCCAACAAGCCCAGTTTCCATTTCTCCTACTTTTAGTTCTTGAACATTCAGCAATTCACTCTTACCTTCTAGATTTTTATAAATCTTTACTAGCGCATAAGTAGAATCCTTTTCGGCTAAGAAACAATAGTTTTCTCCAGAAACAACCTGTGTTGCCAGTAATGCGACTGGTTTATAATCTTTTACCACTTCTTCAAACATCATTTGTTCATCCTCAGGTAGATTTGCTTGGGCAGATTCATTAAATGTCCACGCACCCGCTACTTGTTCTACTTCTTTTTCTTCTTTCGGAATGGAATTTGTACAGGCTAATAAGCTTAGAGCCATCCCCATTGCCAACATGAATTTACATAATTTATTTTTCATATAGTATAATCTCCTTTCTGAAATTTTTGAATTTTCTTTTGTATAATTGAATCATATCATAAGAAATAGAAACGTCTATATCTTGGGATTCTTTCACATTATTTAATTTGAAAACCACATAATTAGAACCATATTGTCAAGAAATATAAGGAGAAATCGTATGAAACATGAAATGAGACTACAAGAAGAATACTTTAATCGTATCAAAAATGGAACAAAAACTATTGAATTCCGTTTAAACGATGAAAAACGAAACAAGATTCAAGTTGGAGATTTGATTGAATTTACCAATTTGGATAATCAGGAAATACTGTTAGTACAAGTTGTTCAACTACACAAGGCCGATACTTTTGAACAACTATTTCAAGAATTAAAAGAAATCGGATATACGATTTTAGAAAATGCGGAATTGATGTTGGAATTCTATTCTATGGATTATCAACGAAACTATGGTGTATTAGGCATCGAAATAAAGAGAGTGAACAGATAGAGTTCACTCTCCTTATTTTTTATGCTTTTTCACTTAATTTCTTTACCCCAGAGAAGGCAACAATGACTCCTAAGATTAATAATAAAACCGCAAAAACTAGTTGTAGTGTGGTTCCTAATGTCAATCCTACCGTTACAAAAGCAATACTTAACTTATAAATTGTCATACTTAAAGCAGTGAAAGTAACAGCCATCATGAAGAACATTGGAATCCACAACATAGCTCCTTGTCGTTTTGTCTTTTTTAAGAATACAGCACAAGCTGTTAAAGACAATGCTGACAATAACTGGTTCGCTGATCCGAATAATGGCCAGATTTCTGCATATCCTACTTTAGCCAATAGGTACGCTAATAATAGGGTTGCGATTGTTGCCACATATTTATTTGTCACAAATTTAGTGAAAGAATTCATTTCTTTATCATCATCCATAAAGAATTCCTGGAAAGAAATACGACCAATACGAGCAACAGAGTCTAAAGATGTTAGCGCAAAAGCGGAAACAGCTAAGTTAATTAGCGTAAACACAACCGAATATGGCAATCCAGTTTTTACTAAGAAATTTGCAATGGCTCCCGCAAAGATTTGTGGCTGAGTAACCAATCCTTGTGCTGCTGCTTCTCCTTCAGCAAAAGAGGCAACCGCAACCAAGGCAATAACTGCCAACATACTTTCCATCAACATTGCTCCAAATGATACTGGTAACATGTTCTTTTCGTTTTTAATTTGTTTCGATGCCGTTCCGGATGAAACTAAAGAGTGGAATCCAGATACAGCTCCACAGGCAATCGTTACAAACAAGATTGGGAACATCATTTGTTCATTTACCACAAATCCATTGAAGGCATTTAAATTACATTGTGGGTTTGAGACGAATATACCAACAATAGCGCCTAAAATCATGAAGACTAATAAATAACTATTTAAATAATCACGTGGTTGTAATAA
>JAGHTX010000107.1 GCA_018065105.1 Bacillota bacterium | reverse complement strand
GTGTAAGCTCCTGAATCTTTTTCGTTGCAGTTTTCAGCAGCGATGATTAAGTTTTTAGCGTTTTTAACACATACATCTAAGTCAACATATGGAGCACCGATTCCATAATCAGCAGCTTCGTTTCCTGTTAAAATTTCTTCGATTCCCTTCATGAAAACTTCTGCTTCAGAAGGTGTTTTATTCATTTTCCAGTTTCCAACGATAATTGGTTTTCTTGCCATTTTAATATTCTCCTTAATTATTTTTCGTTAATGATTGCGATACCAGGTAAAGTTTTACCTTCCATGTATTCTAATGAAGCTCCACCACCAGTTGAAACGTGTGAGAACTTATCAGCATATCCTAATTGTTTAGCAGCTGCAGCAGAGTCACCACCACCGATAACTGTGATAGCATCTTCTAAGTCAGCGATTGCAGCACATACTTCTTTAGTACCAACTGCGAATTTATCCATTTCGAATACACCCATTGGACCATTCCATACAACTGTTTTAGCACCAGCTAATGTATCTTTGAATAATTGAATAGATTTAGGACCAATATCTAATCCCATCCATCCATCAGGAATTTCACCAGCTTCAGCTACTCCAGTGTTAGCATCTTCTGAGAATGCATCAGCGATAACTGTATCAACAGGTAATACTAATTGATCACCATATTTTTCTAAGTATTCTTTAGCTAATTCAATTTTGTCTTCTTCTAATAAAGAAGTACCAACTTTACCACCAACTGCAGCAGAGAATGTATAAGCCATACCACCACCGATGATAACTTTGTCAGCTTTCTTTAATAAGTTTTCAATAACAGCGATTTTTGAAGAAACTTTTGATCCACCGATGATAGCAACGAATGGATGAGCTGGTTCATCAACAGCTTTACCTAACATTGTAACTTCTTTTTCTACTAAGAATCCTAAACCATTTTCAGCGATGTTTGTTGGGATTCCTACTGTTGAAGCGTGAGCACGGTGAACTGAACCGAATGCATCTTCAACGAATACGTCACCTAATGATGCCCAATATGCACCTAATTCAGGATCGTTTTTAGATTCACCTTTTTCGTAACGAGTGTTTTGTACGACTAAGATGTCTCCGTCTTCTAAAGCGTTTACAGCTTCTTCTAATTCAGGACCTTTAGTTACTGGACAGAAAGAAACTTTAGTTTCTGGTAAACATTCAGCTAAACGTTTAGCAGCTACTTCTAAGTTGTTTTTGATTTTGTCTTCATCAGTTTTAACTTTTCCTAAGTGAGAGAAAAGTACAACTTTAGCATTGTTTTCAATTAAGTATTTAATTGTAGGTAATGCCATTTGAATACGGTTGTCATCAGTGATAACACCATCTTTTCTTGGTACGTTGAAATCAACACGTACTAAGACCTTTTTTCCAGATACGTTAAGGTCTTTAACAGTCTTTTTTGCCATGAATAATCCTCCTACTGTTTTTACGTTACCCCTATTATAGCACCCCGTAAAAAATATTTGAATAATGAACAGACAAAATAATAGTAATTTTCGTAACAAAAATCACATTTTGTTACATATGTAACGAGGAAAAGAAAAGTAGAATGCGACGCATCCTACTTATGATAGTTACGATTGTTGTTAATCATGTATCCGCGATATATTTGTTCTAAAATTAAGACCCTGGTCATTAAATGCGTAAATGTTAGATCACTCAATTTCCAGCGATAATTTGCACGTTTTACCAACTCTACACTAGGACCTAAAGAGCCTGCAATCACGAAGACCAAATGCTTACTTTGCCAGGCATCAATTTTCTTCGCAAAGCTTTCACTATCCAGCATCTGTCCATGTAAATCTAGTAAAACCACAAAATCATTGTCTTTAATTTTGGCAAGAACTCGATCTCCCTCTTTTTGTTTGATCAGTTCCATTTCTTTTTCGCGTTCCACATGATCGTTTGGTTCATCTTTTACCTCAATTACTTCAATTTTATTAAAGGCAGATAAACGCTTTGTATATTCTTCTTCTAAAGAACGAAGGGCTTTGTCCTTGTTCTTTCCTATTGCGATAACGGAGATCAAATAACAGCCTCAGTTGGGAAGTTTACAGTTAATGCACGAACTTCTTGACGAACTTCTTCACATACAGCTTCATCTTTTGCTTCTAAGACACGAACGATCCAGTTAACAACTTTTTCGAATTCTGCTTCTTTAAATCCACGAGAAGTCATGGCAGCAGAACCTAAACGAATACCAGATGTGATGAATGGTTTTTGTGTATCAAATGGAATTGTATTCTTGTTACAAGTGATACCAGCTAAGTCTAATAATCTTTCTGCTTCTTTACCAGTCATACCTTTTGACATTACGTCAACCATTAATAAGTGGTTGTCTGATCCACCAGAAACTACACGCCATCCAGCTGCTTGGAATCCTTTAACCATTACTTGTACGTTCTTGCATACTTGTTCGATGTATTCTTTGAATTCTGGAGTGCTAGCTTCGAATAAACAAATACCTTTTGCGGCAATTACGTGTTCTAATGGTCCACCTTGCATACCAGGGAATGTTCTAGAATCTAATTTTTTCGCAAATTCTTCTTTACAGAAAACCATACCACCACGAGGTCCACGTAATGTTTTGTGAGTTGTAGTTGTTACGAAATCTGCGTATGGAATTGGGTTAGGGTGTTTACCAGTGGCAACTAAACCAGCGATGTGAGCCATGTCAACCATTAATAAACATCCAACTTTATCAGCGATTTCACGAAGACGTGGGAAATCAATAATACGAGAATAAGCACTAGCTCCAGCAACGATTAATTTAGGTTGTTCTTTGATTGCTAATTCTTCTAATGCATCATAGTCGATCATTTCTGTTTCTTTGTTAACGTTGTATTCAACGAAGTTATATAACTTACCAGAGAAGTTAAGTGGGTGACCGTGAGTTAAGTGACCACCAGAAGTTAAGTTCATACCTAACACTTTGTCACCTGGTTCTAATACTGTGTTATAAACAGACATGTTTGCTTGGGAACCAGAGTGCGCTTGTACGTTAACGTGATCTCCACCAAATAAAGCTAAGGCTCTTTTACGAGCTAAGTCTTCTGCTTCATCAACGTTTACACATCCACCATAGTAACGTTTACCAGGGTAACCTTCTGCATATTTGTTAGTTAATACAGATCCTTGTGCTTCACGTACTTCTGCGGAAACGAAATTTTCTGAAGCAATTAATTCAATATTGTATTTTTGTCTTTCTTCTTCTTTTGCGATAATCGAAAACATTAATTCATCTCTCATATCCTGATCCTCCTAAACGATTAAATTTACTCTATCATATTTTCAGAAAATTTAAATACATTCTTTCATGAATAAAAGGCCTTTTTGACCAAATAATACATTTTTTACATTTTGTAGGTCTTCATAACTGACTCGATCGTACTCTGCACGATTTAAAACCACATACATTTGTTGAAGAACCATACGAATTTGTACCCAGTCTGCCGAAAAGCCTTCATCCACTAACTTATGAATATTTTCATCATTCATAAGCGGGAATAAAAAGTTATATAAAGTCGTAGTTGCTGGATTTTTAAATCCTTCAAAGACATTTGAGAAAATTGGATATTGATACTTACGAGCCATATTCAATACCGCCTTAGCATAGAATAAAGCCGAAGCACTAAAATCACTTTCTGGCACATCTTCATAGTATTGTTCCATTTCCACTGCCTGTTCGATTTCATCTAAAACACTGCCCGGAATATCCGCATACTCTTCTTCATCAATATTTAAAAAGTCATAGAACGATTCTTGTTCTTCTTCCACTGGCTCTTGTGGCTTATTCATATTGTTCATCATATTTTGCGCCATATCTGCCATCTGTTGTTTTTCTTCATCACTCATTCCATTTAGGATTTGGGCAACTTTTGAAAAATCTATATCACTAAAGTTCATACTTTTTTTCCTTCTTTCTATCGTAGGTTTTATATCACAATTCATCCCAAAAGAAAAGCGATGAATCTCTCATCGCTAATATGCATTTCGGCACGCTTGATAAGCGACCATAGCTTTTATCAAATTCTGCAAGCTTTCATTTCCTACCTCTAACGCCCTATAACCATAGCTATAGATTCCGTAAGTCATGTGGAAATTTTCAGCTTCAATATCAAACATTTGATCAAAACAGTTGATATTTCGGATCCAAATGGTTGTTGAATTTCCTTCTTTCACAATTTCTACATCTTCGCTATCCACATTAAATTCTGCCGCACCTCTAAAAGAAAGACGAATCGCTGGCTTTGCGGTCAAAATCAATCGAGCCCCTAAGAACTGCAAGTCTTCATTCTCATCTTCCAACGTATATTGGTAAGTACTCAGATCACAATCTTCCAAGGCATTGGTATTAGACGCAATGTTGTCTAAATTGTATTCAAAATACTCTTGTGTATATCTACCATATGTCAATAAAGCTTTCGCTATTGAAATATCCTTTGGTGCGTAATTCAGCGCATTGGAAATCATATAATTGGCACAATCTTCTACAGAATAAGAATATTCTTCTCCTGCCAGATTTTCTCCAAAATGTATTTGTCCAGTCACTTTTTCTGTCATGTTTTTGGCAGAAACCCTATATGTAAATTTACGACAAATCTTTCCATTTACCTCAACCGTCTCTGCCTGAGAAAGCGGGATTTGTTCTTTACCATTTGGTCCATGGAATTCCATATAGGTAGAATCCGGATTTACTAAGGCAGCATCATTCATTTGTACATAAAAATTCATTCCGATGGTTCCATCCAAAGTCAAACTATAACCTTCAAGTTTTTCATAGGGTACCTCTTGGGCACAATGGAAAATTGTGTAATACGCAATAGGTGAACAGTTAATATCCGGCATATCCACCAAAGGATCATAATGAATACCATCATTCGCTGGACCATAATTTCCTAAATCCACAGGTCCGATCGTACAGTGATATACCATTCCCTGTCCGGCATAAATTCCGATATGGTGAGTCCCCTTATTTTTATCATAAAGAATGACTAAATCACCTGGTGAACAAGCACTTAAATCTACATTTTTATCTCCTGTATATACCGTTTGTTTGGCAACCCCTTTTGCGCTTAAGAAACCACTCCACCAACGAGTTCCACAGCTTGTTCCCCCTCTTCCATCATTCAAACTGCTTCCTGAATAAGAATAGGTTTTCGCTTTGCTCGGTATTAGTTTCATCAAGATATAATTCACAAATCCAGCACAATCTAATTTAGTAGTATTTGTATAGCTTCTACCACCAAAATAATATGTAGTCGCATGCGCATCGTAAAGCTGTTTGGCCAAGTCTACAATGGCTTTTCCTTCTTCTTTCGTGAAAAGAACGGTTCCCTTCGTTTCGTTATATACTTCAATTTCTTCTTCCGGATAAGAATCGGGATCCAAGACCAAAGTATTATCCACTACAATTTGATTCTTCTTGGAATATTCCCCTACAAAAATAGCACTAGCCATTTGTGAGGAACTCGCAACTACCTTATAGTTAATTGCTTGATTCCCCTCTTCAATAAGATTTCCATATTCATCACAAGCCGCAATAACACAGGTATCTTCTATATTTCCTAGCGATCCAACAACCAAGATACCTTGGGCAGCTGCCTGATGGATCATGGATGTCACAAAAGAAAGATTTCCACTCACTCGATCTGGAAAATAAAGAACATCCACATTGGCACGAATGGCTTGGGAAATCGCTGCGTAAAGACTGGAAACACTGCTTCTTCCCTGGGCATCAAAAACAGATAAAGATACAACTTCAGCCAAAGGATTTTGATTAAGAATCGTATCTTCGATTTCCTTTTCACCTTTTCCAAGAATTGCAATTTTTGCGACTACATCCTCTTGTTTCACAAAAGGGTTGTTTCTTTCATCCATCTGAATTGAAGAAACATCTTCACACCCTTCCAAATACACGGTATAGTCCACATCAATAGACTCAACTTGATCGTATAGTCTTAAGTACGCATCTTTTGCTTTTTGTTCACTATCGTATTGCACCAGGAAATATTGATCAAAACTTCCTAAAATGTGATCTTCTTCTGTAAAGATTGAGGCATCTCCACGAACAATGAATCGCTTTGAAGAAAAGTCGATTCCTTCTAAAAATGAATCGTCTTCTTTGTCTGCTTCTTCTATTTCTTCTATTTCTACTGTTTCTGCTTCTTCACTTTCTACTATTTCCTCTTCTTGTGCAAAAATGGGACTGGTATAAAAGTTAGAAAGAGTTAAAAATAAAGATAATATTGTGATTAAATATTTCTTTGCCATAAATCTCCTTTTTCTAGAAAAAAGCGATGATAGTTTCATCGCTTTTAGAATAACGTCATTTGGTTTTCTTCGTCCAAGCCTTCCAAAGCGTTCAATTGTTCCAATTTATCCAATAACGTTTTAGAAATTTGAGAACGTTTTAAAACATCCTCTTTGGATAAGAACGGACGATTTTCACGAGCTTCCACAATAGAACGACCTACGTTGGCTCCCAATCCATCTAACGCCGTAAATGGCGGAATAATTGCCTTTTCATCGTCTGGATCCATTATAAATTCAGTAGCGGCTGAACGATTGATGGAAATATTTGAGAAATGGAAGCCACGAACTGCCATTTCCAAAGCCAATTCCAATACATCATAAATTGCTAGTTCTTTATCCGAAACCTTTTGCGTCTTGTCGGCTCTGGCCGCTTTAATATCTGCCATACGCTGACGAATTGCCTGTTCTCCTGCAATCATAGTCTTAATATCGTAGGCATCGCAACGAATTGAGAAGTATTGGCAATAATAAGCACGAGGAATATGTACCTTAAACCAGGCGATACGTACTGCCATCATTACATAGGCAACCGCGTGGGCTTTCGGGAACATGTACTTGATTTTCAAACAAGAATCAATAAACCAGTCTGGCACATTACAAGCCTTCATTTCGGTAATCCATTCTGGTTTTAAACCTTTTCCCTTACGAACACTTTCCATAATTGTAAAGGATAACTTTGGTTTCATTCCATATCCTAACAATTCAACCATGATGTCATCACGACATCCGATTACTTCATTTAGTTTACAAATACCGGCATCAATTAGATCTTTCGCATTTCCCAACCATACATCGGTACCATGAGATAGACCTGAAATTGTTACCAATTCGGCAAATGTCGTTGGTTTTGTCATTTCCAGGATACCACGAACAAATGGCGTACCAAACTCAGGAATCCCCGCAGCTCCGGTAATTTCTGAATACTGTGTGGTATCAATATTTAAAGAATCACAAGAGGAGAAGATCATCATGGTAGCTTTATCGTTCATTGGAATGGTACGAACATCTATACCTGTAATACGTTCCATCAACTTCATCGCTGTTGGATCGACGTGTCCTAAAATATCAAATTTTAAGATATTATCGTGAATTTGATGGAAGTCGAAGTGCGTTGTCTTCCATTCTGCATAAGGGTTGTTCGCTGGATATTGCACCGGTGTAAAATCATGTACATCCATATCCATTGGCACCGTTACAATTCCTCCTGGGTGTTGTCCAGTGGTACGCTTAACCCCTTCACATTCATGCGATAAATCTCTACGTTTGGCTTCAGAGAATGGATTCAATTCCAATCCCATTTCTTCTTCGTATCCTTTTACATATCCATAAGCCGTTTTTTCTTGTACTGTACCTACCGTACCGGCTCTAAATACGTGGGCATCTCCAAATACTTCTTTTAAATACGCATGCGCATTGGGTTGGTATTCTCCCGAGAAGTTTAAGTCGATATCGGGAACCTTGTCCCCTTCAAATCCTAAGAACGTTTCGAAAGGAATATCATGCCCATCTCCACGCATTACATTACCACAAACGGGACAAATCTTATCTGGTAAGTCAAATCCAGAAACCCCTACGTAATCTTCAAAGAATTCATAGTGTTTACATTTCTTACAAACATAGTGAGGCTTTAGTGGATTTACTTCGGTAATTCCGGACATTGTCGCGACAAAGCTGGAACCTACCGATCCACGGGAACCAACTAGATATCCATCATCGTTACTCTTCTTTACCAACAAGTGGGAAATGTAGTATACAACGTAGTATCCGGCTCCAATAATACTATTTAACTCACGTTTTAAACGTGCTTCTACAATATCTGGTAATTCTTCCCCATACACTTTATGGGCTGTCTCGTAACAAATATCACTTAACATTTGATCCGAATTAGGAATATCTGGTGGATATAGCTTATCCTTAATTGGGAAGATGGGTTCAGTTAACGTTGCCATTTTGCGTGTGTTTTCTACAACAATTTCATACGCCTTATCTTCTCCCAACCATTCGAATTCCTTCAACATTTCATCCGTTGAACGGAAATGCTGATCTGGTGTGGAATTTGCCTTACGAGCTTGTGCATTATAGGTATATAGTGGGTGTCTTGAGTTACCAATTGCTTTGGCATTGATATAAATATCACGCACACGTTTTTGATGAGGGTGTACATAGTGTGCATCCCCACTGGCAATTAAGACCTTATTCTTCTTTTCTGCCGCATCGACAATAAATAGAATAATTTCTTTTAGCTTATCTACATTTTGAATCGCATGACGATCTAATAAATTCTTGTAGACCGCTAAAGGTTGAATTTCAATATAGTCATAGAAATCCATCGCATCTAATAGATCCTTTTCGCCTCGCGTTTGGGCAAGTTCGAAAATTTCTCCATTCTGACAAGCCGACCCGATTAATAGATTTCCATTCTTTCGATATTTTTCCAATTCTTCACGAGGAATTCTAGGTTCTGCAACAACCGCTGCATCACCACTATCCTTTCCCGATGAAGACTTTCCATTGTACGCTAAGTATTTGGTGTGCGAAAGAGTGATCAATTCGAACAATTCTTTTAATCCCTCTTTGTTCTTGGCAAATACGGTTACGTGCGCTGGTCTAACTTTTTTAATACTGTTTTCTCTTTGTTGGGCCTGCATTGTGTCTAATGTCAGATTATCTCCTAGATCATTAAACATATGGCATAGACACTGGCTTAATACATCGGCATCGTAATCTGCACGGTGGGCTCCTTCCCCATCGTAGTCAACTCCATAGTGACGACATACAGCCCCTAAGTTATATCGTTTTTGTTCCAAAAGTGCATACGCTAATGGTAATGTATCCACCCAGGGATTGGCTAACTCTGGTTTTCCACATTGACGACAAGCGGCATTTAAGAAACCGATGTCAAATGCAGCATTGTGGGCTACTAAGATGGAATCTCCAATAAATTCCAAGATTTCATCAATACACTCTTCAATCGGACGAGCATAATCCACATTTTTCTGATTGATATGCGTTAATTCCGTAATATTGGCTGGAATCAATCGTTTTGGATTGACAAAGAAGTCCTTACGATCTACGACTTCACGATTTACCATTTTTACAGCACCGAATTCAATAATCGCATCCAGACGGTTAGAGAACCCAGTGGTTTCTAAGTCAAACACAACGAAAGTTGCATCGTCCAAAGAACGATGATCGTTGTTGTGAACAATTTTATATTCTGGATCTACCATGCTCATTTCGCATCCATACAACATCTTAAATTCTCGTTCTGGATTCGCTTTTAATAGAGCTCTGATTTTGTGTTGCGCAAATGGGAAAGCTTGTACAACCTGGTGGTCACATACTCCAATTGAAGTCATTCCCCAATCAAAAGCCTGTTGAATGTATTCTTCAATGGCACATACACCATCCATTTCCGAGAAAGTAGAGTGAACATGCCATTCCACACGCTTTTCTTTCGCATTATCTTTTCGCTTAGTAGCTTTTGCTGGTTCAAGCTTGGAAATCGTAAACGAGTCGCAATGCGAATAGTTATCGTATTCCATGCGTCCAGTAACGCGTACCATTTGCCCTTTTTTTACTTGTTCAATTTCTTCACGAGGACAACGCTGGCTTTCAAAACGCTTGCACATAATTGCTTCTTCATAGTCACTAATAAATAAAGTTTGAAGCAGCTTTCCGTTTTTTAGTTCTCTATTTTCCATATTAAAAATATGGCCTTCAATCATAACGTTGTTCATTCCTTGTTGAAGGTCTGCAATTTTTAATAAGGTTGCCTCTTCTTTCTTATAAGAATATTGTTTCTTTTCTTTTGGTGCTTCGACTACAGGCGCTTCGACTTCGACCTCATGTACCTCAATTTCTTGTACATCTTCGATTAGCTTGCAGACAAACTCCATAGAAATTCCATATTTTTCAAGATCCTCTTCTAATACCTTGATATTTCTTTGAAGCAATGCGTGTCGATCTTCATCCTTGGTTTGGAAACAGGCACAGTTGTTCTCAAAATAAGGATGTAAGAAACGGAATGCCTTTAATTGCGGATTCAAGGACACACAATGTTCTGTATACGCATTTAATTCACTCATGCTTGTTCTACCATCTTGGCAAGAGATTGTTAAATCCACCGATACGTGCGTATTTAACATCAATTGCGAAAGCGTAGCCTGATAGACCTCAAAAGGTAATGGTCTTTCTAACATCAGTGATAATTCCAAGACTTTCTTTTTAGAGTGGAAGATGGGATCCTTCATATAACTAGCGGTTTCAAAAAATGGTAGATACTTTTCTTCAATCAATTTTTGAAACACGTCGTATACTTGATTTGCCATACATCCTCCTATCTAGCCATTTTATCAAATGCATCTTTGGCGGCTTTTTGTTCCGCTTTTTTCTTTGTACTGCTTGTACCCTTTCCTAATAAAATATCGTCTAAGTAAACTCCCATAGTAAAGGTTGGAGAATTACTTGGTCCAACTTCTTCAATTAATTTATATTGGATGGTTTTTCTAGAATCCGCCTGTATCACTTCTTGAAGATGTGTTTTATAATCGGTTACTTCTTCACTCTTTTCTTGTTTGAAAACCGGCTTCATATATTTTGTCAGAATTTCATCACAAGTTGGGTATCCTAGATCCAAATATACCGCTCCAATACATGCTTCAAACTGGTCAGCAAGAATACTCTTACGACTTCTTCCTCCCGATTTTTCTTCTCCAACTCCTAGTAGTAAATATTCGTACCATCCTAGTTCAATATTTAATTTAGCTAGAGTTGGTTCACATACGGTTTGCGCACGAAGGGTAGTCATTTGTCCTTCACGAAGGGCAGGTTCCATGTGCATCAATTGGTCAGCCGACCAAATCTGTAAAACCGCATCGCCCATAAATTCTAGTCTTTCGTTATTGTCACCCATATTGTGGTGTTCGTTGGCGTAACTTGAATGCGTACACGCTTCAAGATATAATTTTTCATTTTTAGGATGATATCCGCTTTCTTTCATCCAGTCGACAAAATATTTCATTTTACTTTTCTCCTTGTAGCGTTTCTAACACACACGCTGGTACAAATTTAGAAATATCTAAATTGTACGCCATTAATTCTCTTACATTGCTGCTTGAGTGATGTGCATATTCATCTTTTGTGAATAAGCATACGGTATCCATAGAAGGATCAATCAAGTGATTCATATGAGCCATATTCTGTTCATAATCACAATCTACACCATTTCGAATACCTCGGATAAATACATGGGCCCCTTCTTTTCTAGCAGCGTCCACAGCTAACCCGTTTTGAATTTTTACTTCGACATTATCCAAATGTGCACATGCCTTTTGGATCCATTCTTTTCTTTGTTCCACATCGAATAAATTCTTTTTTAGAGAGTTGGGTGTTACAAAAACAACAAGTGAATCGAACATTCGACTTGCTCTTTCTATAATATCCACGTGCCCCAACGTTACGGGATCAAACGTTCCACAAAAAACTGCTTTTGTCATATTTTCACCTCGTTTGAATATCTCTTCCTTATATTATATATAGGGCGTGAAATAAAGAGGAAAATCGTTTCTCTTTTTTCACTACCCTACTATTATACACTAAAACTCTATTTTTTCTTTTTTTCTGACTAGAGTAATCATTTTTTGCGAAATTCCTATAGAAATTAAAATACTTACTAAAGCCGACCCACCTCTGGAAACAAACAATAGAGGGACGCCCGTAAATGGAATCAAACAGGAAACACCTCCTACATTTAAGAAGAAGTGGATAAAAATATATCCAATATTTCCAACCAGAATCGTTCGTATGCAGGGGTCGGAACTTCTTAAAGCGTAATAAAATAAACGCCATAGTATAATAACGTAACAAAGAACAACCAATAAAAATCCAGCTATACCTAATTCTTCAATAATCAATGCCAGAATATAATCTGTATCGGCCTGGGTAAGATATCCGTACTTGCGGGTTGAATTTCCTAAACCTTTTCCAATAATTTGTGCATCTCCCATTCCATACAGCGCATTGGCAGGCTGATATCCTTTTTCATAAATATCATCGTAAGGATTGATGGTATTGTGCACTCTAACCGAAAAGTGTTCCAAAGAAGTACCTTCGAATACATTGTATCCATAATAACTAAGAACACAGAATCCAATACCTACAGACAAGCCAAAGACAAAAAGAGTAAGAACCACCTTTTTAAAGGTCTTTAAGATCTGGTATTCCGGTGTTAATACACAAACAAAAAAGATAAAATCAATAATGAAGAGTGTTCCAAAATCGTTTTGTAGAATTAGTAATATGTTGCATAAAATAAAGGACAATAACGGAACCCAATACATAGTAAACCAGTTCTTTTGTCTGGAAACTTTTTTTCTAGCTCCATACACACTGTTCGCAACCGTTAGAATCGCCAGTGGTTTGGCAAACTCCGAAGGTTGTAAAGAGAAAGCGCCAAATCGTAACCAGGCAGAAGAACCGCCTATACTTGCGGTCGTTGATGCCAGCGCTAATAATATCCATAAAATAGGAAGCAATATATATTGAGCAATGCGATAACTTGAAAAGCTGTACAAATGGTTACATACGCAAGATAAAACATTGCCAAGTATTACATAAAGAATTTGTTTGCCCACAATGCCAAACAAGGCTTCCCCTTGTCCTACATCGGCTAAGGCAATCATAATCGTTCCTAGAATTACCAGTATACCCACAGAAAAGCTGATCAAAAAGTCATATTTTGGTAAATACGAAATGAAGAAGCGGACCAGATCCATGGGCTGAATTCTTTTTTTCTTTTCTTGTTTCATCATTGTCTTTTGTTTCCTTCTAATGTCTACTATTCTAACATATTTGATAAGAAATGTTGTGATACGAATTAGATTCTTGGTATACTATTCAAGGTAAGAAATAAATGAAGGTGAAATTATGGTATTAACTAGTAAAGATATTATTTTAGATACAGATCCTCGTATCCGTCAAAAAAGCGAAAAAGTAGAACTTCCTCTTTCAGAAGAAGACAAAGAACTATTATTGGCAATGCGTGACTATGTGGAAAACTCGCAAGATGATGAAAAGTGCGAAGAAATGGGATTACAACCATCGGTAGGAATCGCAGCCATCCAACTTGGAGTTCCTAAAAAAATGATTGCCATTGTAGTAGAAGATGAAAATGGAATGCACGAAGTGGCACTCGCAAATCCTCGTATCGTTTCCGAATCGGTACAAAATGCCTATTTAGAAAATGGAGAAGGATGTTTATCGGTTAAGGGAGAACACCCAGGTCATGTATTCCGACACGCAAGAGTGAAAGTAAAAGCCTATGATCTTTTACAAGATAAGAATGTGACGATTGCTGCAAGTGGATATTTCGCCATTGTTCTACAACACGAAATCGACCACCTTTCTGGAAAACTATTCTACGATCGTATCGATGAAAAAGATCCTTGGAAAGAAGACGAAGACGCTATGGTTTACTAAAGGTTTGACAAAAAAGTTCAAACCTTTTTTTCTTTATAATTTTTTCT
>JAGHTX010000088.1 GCA_018065105.1 Bacillota bacterium | reverse complement strand
GTAATTCCTAATACAATCAAACAAAAGGCAATCGCAATAATATGTTCTCTCATAGTTTCACCTTCTAAAAATTGAAATATATAAATGGGCTATATGCATGACTAAAAATAAACATGACACTTACCGCAAATATCGCAATGGTACATACAATATATAGTACATTGTAGAATGCGTTCTTCTTTAGGATTCGATCAATGTTTCTCATCATTGGCAAGCAACAAATGACACCTACTGCATAATACCAGGCATATTGTCGTAAGTATTGGAAGAATGCTGGGCTGACAAATCCATCGCACCCAAATCCAAACATAGAGCGAATATACATACATGCACTCGATAGAGAATCGCTTCTAAAAATAACCCATCCGATCATGACAAAGAACAATGTATATAAATGAGACCAAGCTCCCATTTTTTGATTTATGTTTGTAAAGCGCTCAATCAGCAATAACACAAAATACATCAAGCCCCATACAATAAAGGTCCAGTTGGCTCCATGCCAAATTCCCGTTAATAGCCAAACCACGAAAATATTGAATATCAATCGTGCTTTACTATTAACACGTGATCCACCTAGCGGGAAATACACATAATCTCGAAACCAGGTTTGTAAGGACATATGCCATCTTCTCCAAAAATCAGAAATACTATTGGCTAAATATGGATATCTAAAGTTTTCCAAGAAATGGAATCCAAACATTCTTCCAAGTCCAATGGCCATATCCGAATATCCTGAGAAATCGAATAAAATCTGTAGTGAATAAGAAATAGCGCCTAACCACAGCAACAAGCAGGAATTGGGGTTGGATGTAGCACTTACTTCGTTAAATACCGCATCGGCAACGACCGCAAACTGATTGGCTAGTAAAACTTTCTTCCCCATCCCGAAAATAAATCGATTGATTCCCAAAGAAAAATCTTTTTTATTCTCTTTTCTATTTTCGATTTCATCGGCTATTGTTTCATATCGAACTATCGGACCAGCAATCAATTGAGGAAATAGAGAAATATATAATCCTACGTTTAAGAAGTTGGTTTGCACCTTTCCCTTTCCACGATACACGTCGATGACATAAGAAATTGCCTGGAAAGTAAAGAAAGAGATACCAATAGGTAAAGCGACATGAATAGGTTCAATATCGGAATTCAGGATTCCATTGACAATGGAAATCAAGAAATCTGCGTATTTAAAATAACCTAGGATCAGTACATCCAGGATAATCATCAAGAAGATAACGCCTTTTTTAAATCTTTCTATTTTCGATATCCATAATCCAAATCCATAATGAACCAGAATCATAAACAACATCAGGAACACATAGACTGGTTCTCCATAGGCATAAAATAATAAGCTGGCAATAAATAGAAAGATATTTTTAGCGAATGTATTTCGAATAAAGATTCCATAATAAAGAATCGTTACAACAGGTAAAAACAAAAATAAAAAGATCTCACTTGGAAACAACATTTTGTATTCTCCTCACTAAACTCCTTTATTATACAATATCTTGACAAATGTGCCACCAAAAGAAAAAAGAACCCAAACGGGTTCTTCAGATTTTTTTAAATTAAGCGTTTAAAGCGGCTTTAGCTTCTTCACATAATTTTGTGAAGCTTTCTGCATCGTGGATAGCGATTTCGCTTAACATTTTACGGTTGATAGCGATATTAGCTAATTTTAAACCGTGCATTAATTTTGAGTAAGATAAGTCGTTCATACGAGCTGCCGCGTTGATACGAGCAATCCATAATTTACGCATGTTACCTTTTAATTTACGACGGTCATTGTAAGCATATTTGAACGAGTGCATTACTTGTTCATTAGCTGTTTTATAAAGTGTGTGTTTTGATCCAAAGTATCCTTTGGCTAATTTTAATACACGTTTTCTACGTGCACGTGAAACTGTTCCACCTTTTACTCTTGCCATACTAGTTCTCCTCCTTTAATTATTTAACTAACATTTCCTTAATACGTTTGTAGTCTGTTTTGTGAATTGTTCCTGGTTTTGCTAAGTGACGTCTTTGTTTTTTAGTTTTTCCGTGGAAACGGTGAGATGTATAAGCGTGAGATCTCTTTAATTTTCCAGAACCTGTCTTTTTAACACGTTTTGCTAATCCTCTGTGGCTTTTCATTTTAGGCATGATGATTTCCTCCTTATCGTTATTTCTTCTTTGGTGCCAACGTTGTTGACATTGTGTTACCTTCTAATTTAGGTTTCTTTTCAACAATTGCGATTTCTGACATTTTTTCTACAAATTCATCCATGATTTCCTTACCAACATCTTGGCGAGTCATCATACGTCCTCTAAATCGCATATCAATTTTGACTTTCATCCCTTGTTCGATCCATTTTTGGGCATGACGCAATTTAGTTTCGAAGTCGTGTGTATCAACAACGGGTGATAAACGTAATGCTTTAATTTCTACCACGTGTTGTTTCTTCTTGGCTTCTTTTGCTTTTTTCTGTTGTTCGAAGTGATATTTTCCATAATCCACTACTTTACAAACAGCGGGTCTTGCTTTTGGTGCTACACAAAGTAAATCTAAATTTTGTTTGTACGCAATTTCCAAAGCATCTCTTTTTGACATAACGCCCAATTGTTCTCCGTCTGAATTGATTACCATTACTTCTTTGAAAGGAATTCTTTCGTTGTATAAGTCATCATTCACGTTGTTAGGGGCTACTTTTCTGTTATTGATATTTGACACCTACCTTCATCTTTAAAAAGAAAATGGGCACACAAAGGTACCCACTAAAAATTCAATCCAATAACTGAACTGGCATTGACCCATGTTTCAAAAAACATCAGGTGAGAAGGGGTACTCCTATCTTTCCATTTCTTTACTCGAGAATATTACCATATCTTTCAATGCTTGTAAATGATTTTTTTTATATTTTTCCATTGCATAGAGAAACATTTTGTGTTAAACTAATCGAGCAATAAGGTATGGACCCCTAGCTCAGTTGGCAGAGCAACTGACTCTTAATCAGTGGGTCTGGGGTTCGAATCCCCAGGGGTCCACCATTATAGTATATTAGGCCTTAGTATAGAGGCTTTTTATTTTGCCTTATGGGTCTTATATTGCCAAAATACATGCATTTCATTGACTTTTGTATATTAACAGACCCAAATAAGATTCATTTTCGACCCAATTTTGACCAATATTATTCAAAGCGTCTTCCTTTGTATCATTCTTTGAATATAGATAGTAAAAAGCACCTTTCTCTTGGATTGGTGCTTTTATTGTTTAATATTTAAACTACTTTAACTCTAGTTTTTTAATGCTTGATCATATGCATACATCGCATTCATCAAATTCTTTAATGAAGTATTCGATGTATTCATTGCCTGTTTTCCATAACTGAAGATACTGTATTTCAATGAGAAGTTATTATCATTGATTTCATACATCTTTGACATATCATCAATATTTGTAATCGTTACTACAGTGTAGTTTCCTTCTTTTGAAACAGTGTATTCATTGGATGTAATATTTCCAGTAAAGTATAATTTTAATCCCGGTTTTGAAGTAAGAATCAGTCTTGCTCCAATGAAATCAATAGAATCGTTTTGATCATTCAATTGATATGCATAAGAGTTAAAGTCTACATCCTGTAGTACATTAATATCTTTAGGTTCATTTTCTACTTTATAATCAAAATAGTCTTGTGAATATTTTCCATAGGTTAACATTGTTTTTGCGATGGAAATATCTCTTTCACTATATTCGCTTTCATGTTCGAATAGATAATTTGCGTATTCTTCTACTGAATATACATACTCTTCTCCAGTAACATCATTTGAATAGTGCATTTGTGCATAAATGTTTTCAGCCATACTTTTAGAAGAGACTTTACAAGTAAATATCTTATATTCTACTCCATCGATGACTTGTGATAGAGCATCTTCGATAGGTATATTTTCATAATTGCCATTTGGATACTTAAATTCCATGTACCCATTTTCTTGTGCTACTTGCATATAGAAATTGACTCCAATATCACCAGAAATCGATAAGCTATAACCTTTTAATACTTCTTCTTTTAACTTTGGTATTATCTCTTGTTCCACAAAAACTTCGTTACAACGCGCACAGTGCTTTCCTTCTGTTTTCCCTTCTGAAGTGAATGTGGCTGCAATATAATTATCTATTACTACATCATGTCCCAAAGCTTCAATTTTTTCTTGAGGAACAAATTCTTTTTGACATCTTTTACACTTGATTCCATCCGTTTTTCCATCTTCCAAACAAGTCGCAGCTTGTCCTTTTACAGTAACTTCTTTATGGCCATATGCTGGTAATTCCTGATATTCTTGATGTCCACATCCACTTTTTCTACATTGCAATACAATCCTTCCATTTTCTTCACAAGTAGGAGCTTCTCTAAAAGCTTCGACCAATATATGTGAATCTGTATCTTGTATCTCTTTTTCTTCTATTAAATCTTGTAGTAAATCTGATTTTGTGTAACTTTTATTTATTTGTACAGTAAACAGTTTTTCTTCTCCATCTAAGAATGAGTAAATAACTCCCATACCATCATAAACTGTTACCAAGTTCTTATGATATGTATAATCGGCTGAATATTTGTTTGGATAATAATAATAGCCTTCTAAAACCGAAAAATAGTGTTGTGTTATTCCGTTATTGGATACTTCCACATCTGAAGTCAAATTTTCAAAAATAGAATTACCATATATATTTCCACTACCTCCTGCAAACATCCCTCCACTTGGATCTTGTACATCATCTGTTGCAGTAATAGATCCTGATACGCTACAATTTTTAACTTCTACATTATAATTTGCTCTTCCAAGCATTCCGGCAAAACCGCCAATGGCATCTACATACGAAAGTTCATAATCATATATGCTGTTTTGAATTTTTCCTTCCCTATTTGAAGCAATTTGGAAATTACTGTTACAATCATTAACACTTGTTTCATTACTGATGATACCTATTGTCCCACCTAAGAATAAAGCTTTTGTAGTATATGCATTGATATTACCACTTGCCGTTATTTTGGACATTGTACCATAATTTATATCTCCAACTACCCCTCCTATAATCAATCCCATTTGAGAATCAACCTGTATATTTGTATTCAGAACATGAATATTTTGAACATTTCCCTGCGTCACATATCCTACTACAGTTCCAATTTCCAAAGATTCTGACATTCCATTTCCATAATCCCAACCTGGATTTTCATTATGTATCTGTATATTACTATTTTTAAGAGTAATATTTTTAACATCTCCTCCATAGATCAATCCAAATAACCCATAATAATCCTCATCTTCATAAACTTTTGAAATGGTCATATTACAAATAGAGTGGCCTTTTCCATCAAAGTGTCCATTAAAAGCATTCGTATCGGAAACAACATTTCCTTTATATAGAGTTGCACTACCAATTGGAACCCAATCATGACCTTCCAGATCAATATCTGCATCCAATTCATAATAAGAATTCATTTCGCTTTGGTTGTTAATCGATAAAGCTAAGAGTGCCAACTGTTCCGCTGTTGATATTATATATGGAGATTCTTTGGTACCCTCTCCATTCGAATAGGAGTCAGCGGCATGCGATGTCCAAATACTTTCATCAACATCTTGTTTTGATACATATTTAGAAACCGCAAGAGGGTATCTATCCTTAAAACCACTCTCCTGGTAAAATTGAGAATCTGAACATTCATGATTTTCAAAATCATTTACCCCCATAAGAAAATAAGAATAGTCCATTTCTCCATTACTTTCATAATAGTTTGAATCCCAAGTAACATCTAAATAATAGTAAATTCCATCTAATTCTACTATATTCCAACTATGATTTAATGATTCACTTCTAATGATACGGCAATCAATTCCCTGGCTTAAAAGCATTCGATAAAGTAAACTTGCATACCCTTGACATACTGCACTTTTATCGATTAATGCACCATAAGCTGTATACTTAACTAAATCAGATTCATCATTCAAACCAGCATAATCATACTTAACACTTTCGGCGATATAATCATAAATAGTTTTAATCTTATCATAATCAGACAAGGTTGCTAGATTCAACTCTTCTAAAACTTGTTTTATTTTTGAAGAAACAAGTTCTTCTTGTTCTAAGGTATTATAATATTGAATACTGTATGTAATTAAATACTTATCATCTCCATAAGAACATACACTTGCTTCCCAATTTCCAGTTTGCGCTCGAATATAATCGCCAGCTTTACCATTTCCATTATGAGTAATGGCTCTTTCATAGATCGAAACTACGACTTCTTCCGACATTTCACCTATATAATAGAGTTTTACTTCCTCTTGATTCATCATTTGTCTCAACATTTCTTCTCCCGCATCATCAATGTTGGTATAAAATGAATCCGGTAAAGAAGATTCTTCTTCTGACAATTCCTCTTCTACCTCTACTATTTCATATTCATCAGATACTATCTCATCTCCTGAATTCTCTAAATCCTCATTCTTTTCAATGATTTCTTTCTGCGTTTGATCTTGCACTGCCTCGGAGCTTTCATCCGCTGTATTCTCTTGTGCAAGAATAAATATCGGTTGAACAAACTGTGCTATCATTGATAAGGATAGTATAAAACCCAAACCAACTCTCAAAAATCTTTTCATAATCATATTCCTCTCTACTATTGTTGTTATTATAACAATTCCGTCGTTTTATTTATACACAAATTTAATTAACGTATATTATCTTACATTATTATCACAAATGTAGTTCTATTT
>JAGHTX010000144.1 GCA_018065105.1 Bacillota bacterium | reverse complement strand
ACATCCGCATTTTGAATCAGCTTGCGCATATGGTAGGCTCCACAGGCACAGTTTAATCCGACACAATCTATATCACGGATTGTTCTTAAGGAATCCAGGATATCTTGAATGTACAATCCATCTTTGGTAAATCCTTCAGGACTTAGCGCAAAGCTGGTAATGATAAAGGCTTCTGGATTTTTGGATTTGATATATTGACTGATTTCTTTTAATCCCGTTGTACTTGTCAGTGTCTCAAATAAGAAACAATCCAATCCTTCTTCCAAGAATGTATCGACTAGAAATGTATATTCTTTTATAGAAGAAGAAACTTCCACCGGTCCCATATCCGCAAATAGAAAGACTTCTTGATTTCCTATGGCCGATCTGGCAATTTTTACAGATGCATGGATCACCTTTTTGACCAGGTCCTCATCGGGATAGGAAAGACGATTGGCATTGAAGGTATTGGTCTTAATGGCTTGGCAGCCCACTTCAATATATTCTTTATGAATTTGTTCAATTAATTGGGGTTGGGATAAACTGGCGAGTTCACATCCTGCTCCAATTTTTTTATTTAACATGGAATAATACGTTCCCATGGCTCCATCAAAGATTAATGTACGATTTTTTAAATATTCCTTTACACGCATATAAAACACCTGCTTTCTTTGTAAAGATAGCTCTTAGTATACCACACAACAGAAAAAGAAGTAGGAACTATCTTACTTCTTTATACTTCCGAATCGGTTCTGTATCGGCTAGATGCTCTCCCACGTTCTTTTCCATCCAGACCATATCGTACCAGCGATTAAATTTATATCCGCATTTGTGGAATCGTCCACAGAATTCAAAGCCCAAATGTTCATGGAACTGAGCACTGTTACGTGTTAGATATTCATCTTCCACTTCTGGATATCCAATGCATGCGTATAGATTTTTCATTCCCATTTTCTTTAAACGTTCTTCCAGATCCTGATATAACAATTTCCCATACCCTTTTTTTTGGATCCCGTTTTCTAGATAGATGGTCATCTCACAAGCCCAGTCATAGGCAGCTCTTCCTTTGAATACCCCGGCATACGCATACCCCATAATTTTCCCATCGACTTCCAATACCGTATATGGATAAACACGGGTAATATTTCGAATACGATTTTCAAACTCTTCCAAAGAAGGTACTTCGTATTCAAAAGTGATAACGGTATTTAATACATAATACGAATAGATTTCAATTAATCTGGGCGCATCTTCGAATCGAACTTCTCTAATATTTACTTCACTCATATAAAAAACCTCTTAGACTAATATACTCTTTTTGGCATAAGAAAAGAAGTCCCAGGAAAGGACTTCTAAATGGTTAAGGATCTTATTTACCTTTAATAGAGATGTGTAAGTGGTGTGGTTTTTCGTTTGATAATAAGAATTCGTCGTGAACTCTTGCTCCCCAAGTATCATCTCCACCAACACCCATTTGTGTTTCGTATACGCAAAGTACAGTTTGATATGGAGTTGGTAATTCATCGTGGTGACGAGCGTTTTCAATTTCGAATGGTGTATAAGGTAAAGCAGAGAATTCTAGGTCTTTACCAGAAACGCTGAATGCGTGTTTTCCATTCTTTAATGTGATCTTCGATACATTAGTACGGTTACCACATTCTTGAGGATATAGGTAAGATGTCATATTATCTTTTACGTTGTATTTGTATTCTCCTAATAATGCACCTTTGTTTCTGTCTGTGTGGTTTTCATCTGGTCCGAATCCGAAGTATTTCACTTGATCGTATTCTTTGTATAGGTAGAATACCATACCGAAGGCTGGCATTTGTACATTTCCAGCTACTGGTTGATAATCCATATCTAATACAACTTCTCCATCACCATATACAGTGTAAACAACGTGAACATTTTCTTCGCCTAAATTTGGAAGGATGTAGTCGTAGTGCACTTTACATTTTGCCTTTTCTTTTTCAACTTTTACAAATTTTAATAAGGCATACATACTAGCTGGCAGCCATGGAGCATATCTATATCCGTGTTGACATTCTACGTCGTTGTTTGTTTGTGGACGATAGAAGTTTGGTCTTGGGAATAAACGTACCATTTCTTCATCTTTGATCTTGTATGAAGTTAAACCTTTACCCTTAGAGAATTTAACACAGAATCCATCTCCGACTACACCGATATCCATGAAGTCTTCCACGATAGTAACTTCTTTGTAGGCGTGTTCTTCGCTGTTGATCTTGTTGTCGTAGATGTATTGTTCGTGAGCCACTTCATTTCCGTTCTTATCGATAACACGTACGATCAAATAGATTTGTTTAGGACATGGTCTTACGGAGAATGGGTTTGCCAAGCTTAAATCTTTACCAGGTTCTAAGTATAAGTTTGTAGTTTTTGTATCTAATAATTCACCTTCTTTGTATAAATCCAATTTTACAGAGAATTCATTTAAGTTAGTGAATAGATAACGGTTTTTGAATTTAATTACAGAAGCATCGATATCCATTAGGATATATTGGTAGCAGTGTTTTACTTCTTGCATCTTAGGTGTGATCTTACGATCGGCGAATACGATACCGTCTCCACAGAAGTCGTAATCCGATGGACGATCTTTGAAGTCTCCTCCATAACGAAGAACACCATTTTCATCGTACATTGCCTGGTCTACGAAGTCCCAGATAAATCCACCTTGGTATTCTGGATATTGTTCTTCTAAATCTGTATATTTGTACAATCCACCATTACTATTTCCCATGGCGTGTGAGTATTCACACAACATGAATGGTTTACCAGGACGTTCTTTGATGAACTTCACGCAATCTGCAGCTGGTGTATACATTTGTGATTCCATATCCGAAGTATCTGGATATGTTCTGTATCCTAATAATAATTCTTCTTGGTATAAGCTTTCATAGTGTACTAAACGAGTTGGGTCTGTGTGACGTAAGTATTCCGATTCTTCCCAAATAACTTTTCCACCAAAAGATTCGTTACCACATGACCAGATGATGATAGCTGGGTGGTTTTTGTCACGTTCTAACATAGATTTAGCACGGTCAAGAATTGGTCCTAACCAGCATTCTTCATCTCTAGGGATGATGTGTTCTAAATCAAAGTGTCCTTGCCAAGTACCGTGAGTTTCTAGGTTTACTTCATCGATACAGTATAGTCCTAATTCATCGCATAGATCGTATACGAAAGTTTGGTTTGGATAGTGTGATGTACGAAGACCGTTGATGTTGTTGGCCTTCATAATTTCTAGGTCTGCTTTTGTTTGGGCATAATCTACAACACGACCTGTCTTAGGTGAGAATTCATGACGGTTAACCCCGTGGAATACGATACGTTTTCCGTTGATCTTCATGATTCCGTTATCCATCTTGAATTCACGGATACCAACGTGTTGTGTTGTAACTTCGACTAAGTTTCCTTCTTTTACAACTTCGATGATCAATTCGTAAAGATTTGGTTTTTCAGCTGACCATAGATCTGGTTTTTCTACATCGAATACAGTTGTGATTTTTTCTTCAGCTGCTGCACTAGTGCTGGCAACCACTTCTCCATTACGAGTTAAAGAATATTTAACTTCTGCATCGCATAGACAACCTTTTAATGTACTTTCGATCACAACTTGTGCTTTTGTATAATTGTCAGTTAATGGAGTTGTTACTTTTAAATCGGCTAAGTGTAGTTTTGGGATAAATACCAATTCTACATCACGGAAGATTCCTGAGAAACGGAAGAAGTCTTGGTCTTCAATCCAGCTTCCAGAACAGAAACGGTATACTTGTACCGCAATTTTATTGCTTCCGACTTTTAATACGTTTGTTAGGTCAAAATATGATGGGTCAAAAGAAGATTCGCAATATCCGATGAATTCTCCATTTACCCAAAGGGCAAAGGCAGATTCTACACCGTGTAAACAAATTTGGATTTCTTCTTTTAGGTCTTCTTCGCTAAGTTCTACATCACGAGTATAGCTTCCTACTGGGTTCCATTGTGGGATTTCACCAGGATAGATTTCTTCGCTACCTGACCATGGGTAAGTTTGGTTTACATACATGTAGCTTCCGTATCCTTGGCATTGGATGTGTCCAGGTACTTGGATGTCATCCCATGATGAGCAATCTACTTCTGGTTTAAAGAAGTTTTTACTGCAAAGTGCTAGACTTTCAGCGTATTCAAACTTCCATGTTCCGTTTAAAGAACGACGTAATGATGTGCTGCTCTTTTCTAATTCTTCCTTTGTACGATAAGTCTTTAAAAATGCTTTTGGATCAAGTCTGTTCACTTGAAAAACGCGTGGATCGGCAATCCACTCAAAATTCATTTCCATATTAATTTTTCCTCCAAGATGTCTCTCTTAGCTTATTATAAAAGTTTATATCGCTTAATAAAAGTGCTTAATGTGATTTTATTATAAATTTCGACATGCATCTGTGATAGAATATGGATGTTGTTTAGAAAGAGAGAGAATATATATGAATGTTTTTAAACCTATGTTGTTCAGCAGCTTAAAACACTACTCCAAAAAGCAATTTATTGGAGATATCATTGCCGGTATCATCGTTGCGATCATCGCCCTTCCTCTTTCGATTGCCTTAGCCCTTGCTTCAGGGGTTGGACCAGAACAAGGTCTATATACCGCAATCATCGCAGGATTTCTAATTTCCTTTTTTGGAGGAAGTACCGTACAAATCGCCGGACCAACCGCTGCCTTTGCGACCATCGTTGCCGGAATTGTGGCTACATCTGGAATGGATGGTTTAATTGTCGCAACCATCATCGCTGGTATCCTTTTAATTCTGATGGGAATCTTTAAAGTCGGTACTTTAATTAAATTTATTCCTAGTACGATCACAACTGGATTTACCGCTGGTATTGCCGTCACTATCTTAGTGGGACAATTCAAAGACTTCTTTGGCATTACTTATGCCGCTGGAGTTCGTCCGATTGAAACTATGGAAAAAATCTTCGCCTTTATTGAACATGCCAACACAATCAATGTCATGGCCGTTGTTGTTGGGGTTGTTTGTTTATTAGTACAAATCGTATGGCCAAAGGTTTCAAAAACCGTACCAAGTTCCTTGATTGCGGTTATCGTAGGAATCTTAATGGTTAAGGTATTAGGACTTCATGTAAACACAATTGGTGATCTTTATACCATCAGCAATTCCCTACCACACTTTACTTTCCCGCATTTATCATTTGAACTGATCAATTCTCAATTCTCGAATGGTATGGTTATCGCCATTCTGGCTGCCATTGAGTCGTTACTATCTTGCGTTGTTGCCGATGGAATGGTAGGAACAAAACACCGTTCGAATACAGAATTGATTGCCCAAGGTATTGGGAATATTGGTTCGGCTTTATTTGGTGGTATCCCTGCAACAGGAGCCATTGCTCGTACAGCAGCCAATATTAAAAATGGCGGACGTTCTCCAATTGCCGGTATGGTTCATGCCGTTACACTTGTGTTCATCTTAGTTCTATTGATGCCATATGCAGCCTGGATTCCAATGCCAACCATTGCCGCTATCTTATTCATGGTTGCTTATAATATGTGCCAATGGAGATCTTTTGTGAAATTCTGCAAGATTGCTCCTAAATCCGATTTAGTTGTATTGTTCTTAACTTTCTTCTTAACTATCGTATTTGACTTAGTGGTTGCCATCGAAGTTGGAATGATCGTTACTTGTGTCTTATTCGTAAAACGAATCAGCGATGAAACTAACGTATTAAGCTGGCAGGAAGACGATAACCAGACCGCACAAGACTTAAGAAAAATTCCTCGCAGTATTCGTGTTTACGAAATTTCGGGTCCATTATTCTTCGGGGCTTCAGAAATTTTAGATCACATCACTATTGGTGGTCACACAAAATCTTTGATCATTCGTATGCGTTCGGTTCCTTCTATGGACCTTACAAGTATCATTGCACTGGAAGAAATTATTACCGGTTGTCAAAAACATGGGGTACAGGTTATCTTCTCCCACATCAATGAACAACCATATCACGCTTTAGATAAGGCTGGAATTTTGGATAAGGTTGGAAAAGAAAATGTGGTTGAAAATATCAACGTAGCTCTTGCCAAAGCCAAAGAACATGTCTTGATCGATTCCATGGATACTTTATTTGATTACTAAAAACTAGGTATGCATCTTATTTTAGGATGCATACTTTTTCTTTATTCATAGTAAATGATATAATCTTTATAAACAGGTTACGGAGGAGATACTTATGAAAATAAGTAAACTATTTCAACAGTGGTCTAAAAAGCCATTGAACAGCTTAGGACTTGATGAGAGTACGCTGAGCACAGAAGAAGTATTTCATCGCAATGAGGTCAATGCGAATAAATATATTGGAGATGTAATCATCTTGAACATCAGTCTTATCTTTGTGTTCATGATTTTAAATGCCATAGGTGTATTCGACTTTGAAGGCTTGACCCTTATCTTACTGATCAGTGTTATAGTCCATGTCATTCCTTTGGGGATTTGTCTTTACTTCAAAGGAGAAGGAAAATGGATGAAATACCTTTTACTAATCTCCTTGATTCTAATATTTGGAGCTATGGATATGGTGCTTGTCTATAACGTTACGATTGTTATGGTGATACCGATCTTGCTGAGCAGTCGATATTGCGATCGTAAGTTAACCATGCAGGTGGCATTTCTTACTATAGTGGTCTTCTTTCTATCTTCAGTAGGTTCTATCTTTTTGGGAGGTATCGACCTTAACTTTCGATACATTCCATCCGGTACCGAATTATTGGTGGAAGAAGGTCTATACCAGATCGTAAGTACCATCCCGGTTTTTGTATCCAAACAGCTACCCATTACTTTCTTCCAATCGTATTTGCCAAAGCTGTTATTCTATATCATCATTACCGATATTTCGTATCAGAATGCCCAACAGGGCTACCAGAGCATTATTGAACAGGACCGCATTTCTAAGGATCAGGCACGTGTAAAAACCGAGTTACAAATTGCCAGTACCATTCAGGAAGGTTCGGTTCCAAACGTGAGTTCTTTAAAAGAACACAATGAATTTGACATAGCGGCCATTATGAAACCGGCCAAAGAAGTAGGTGGAGATTTCTACGACTTCTTTTATATCGATCCAAGTCATTTAGCTTTGATGATTGCCGATGTGTCCGGAAAAGGGGTTCCTGCAGCCCTATTCATGATGACGAGTAAGATTATCCTAGATAACTGTATTAATAAGAATCTTTCCCCAGGGGCAGTGCTTGCGGAAGTAAACCACCAGCTTTGCGAAAAGAATATGAAAGATATGTTCGTAACCGTATGGCTAGGTATTCTTGATTTAGAAACCGGTGTTCTTGTCAGTGCCAATGCCGGTCATGAATATCCAATGTTAGCTAGAGCGAATGGAGAATTTGAAGCGGTTAAGACCAAACATGGTCTTGTCCTAGGTGGATTTGATGGTATCCGTTATCGTGATTTTGAAACTCAATTAAATCCTGGAGATACATTCTTTGTGTATACGGATGGAGTGGCAGAAGCTAACAACGAAGAAGGAGAACAATTTGGTCTAGATCGTACGATAGCGGCTTTAAATAAGTACAAAGCGATGAACATGAACGATTTATTGAATGGTGTGCAAGAAGAAATTCGCGGTTTTACACAAAACGAACCACAATTTGACGATATGACTATGTTGGCCATTCGTATCCATTTCTTAAAAGATGCCAAAGGAATTTCTGTAAAACCAACGCTAGATTCCATTCCGGCGGTAGAAAGTTTTGTGGAAAAGGAAATGGAAAAAGCAGAAATCGGTCTTCGCGAAATGCATAAGATCAATATTTCTGTGGATGAAATGTACAGCAATGTCATAGAATACTCTCAGGCATCCTG
>JAGHTX010000095.1 GCA_018065105.1 Bacillota bacterium | reverse complement strand
CATAAAAAAATATCCAGAAAGGAGATACAGTACTCTTTATCCGAAGAGAAAAAATAAAGTATGCATGAATTAGGCGTTGTATTCTACATCGTTCGTGATGTAAAAAAAGTGGCAGAAGAGAATAATGTTGAAAAAGTGCATTCCGTTACGATCCAGCTGGGAGAAGTTTCGGGAGTCGTATTCGAATTATTAGAAGACTGTTGGAACTGGGCAGCCAAAAAAGAACCCATTCTAGCGGGTGCAAAATTAATTTGTGAACAAGTGGATGCCATTACTTATTGTGAAGATTGTCAACAAACCTATCCAACCGTTCAATATGGAAAAGTATGTCCACACTGCAAAAGTGAGCGAACCTATCTTCTGCAAGGAAATGAATTCAGTATAAAAGAAATAGAAGTGGTATAAAATATGAACAAAAGTATAATTATTGCGATGACTGGAAAAGGTGGGGTCGGAAAAACTTCTTTATCCGCAGCCATTGTCAAAGAATTAGTAAAAGCCCACCCCGATAAAAAAATATTAGCAATCGATGCCGATCCTGCCGTTGGTTTAGCCACAGCTCTAGGCGTTGAAGTCAAAACAACTGTTGATGATATTCGTGTTGAATTTATCAAACAAGCCGAACAAGAAGGAACCAAACAGGCCATTGAATATTTAGGAGAAGCCAAATATCGAATTTTTGAAGCTTTATCCGAAAACGAACACTTCTCCTTTCTAGCCATTGGTCGTCCCGAAGCCGCCGGCTGTTACTGCAAGGTGAATGCCTATTTGAAACAAATCATATCCATTTTGGCAGAAAACTTTGATTATGTGGTAATTGATGGAGAAGCGGGAATTGAACAAGTCAATCGTCGAGTTATGGAAAAAGTAACACATTTGGTTCTTGTATCCGATGCTTCAAAAAAAGGTATTCAAGTCATTCAATCCATTGATGAAGTGGCAAAACGATTAACAATGTATGAAAAAGCAGGAGTTATTCTAAATCGTCTATCAACCAGGGCAATGACTAACGACTTCAATCTAGGAGAACTTCCAATCCTGGCACGTATTGGAACCGATGAAGATTTATTAGATTGTGATATGGAAGGCGATTGTGTATTCGATTTAGACGATACAGCAAAAATTGTCGTAGGCGCTAAAAAGGCTCTACAAGCTTTAGAAATTATATAAAGAAGTAAGGAGAATACTAGTATGAGATATTATGGTGGATGCGATTCAGGAAGTACCTATACAAAATGTGTAATTCTTGATGAAAACGGAAAAATGGTTTCCGATGTAACTTTAAGAAGTAAAATGAATTCCGTCATCTCTTGCCAGGAAGCCTTAGACCAGGCCGTAGGCAAAGTGGATGGATTAAACAGTGCCAGAGAACTTGCGTATTTAGTCGGAACCGGATATGGTCGTAATCGTGTTCCTTTCGCCGATGAAAACATTTCAGAAATCAGCTGCCACGCTATGGGAGTACACGTGGCTTGTCCGGAAGCCAAAGCCATTATTGACATTGGTGGACAAGATGTAAAAGGCATTGCGATTGATAAAGATGGAACCGTGTTAAACTTTGCGATGAACGATAAATGTGCAGCTGGAACTGGACGATTCTTTGAAGCAATGGCCAGAGCTTTTGAAATGAGCCTGAGCGATTTTTCTAAGCTATCCCTTAAGGCAAAAAATGTCATTCCGATTACCAGTCAATGTACAGTCTTTGCCGAATCCGAAGTTATTTCTCTAGTTGGAGAAGGAAAACCCGTAGAAGAAATTGCGGCAGGTATTGAATTATCCGTAGCCAAACGCTGTTTCGTGATGTCTAAAAAAGCGGGAGCCGTAAACAGTATCACTTTAACCGGAGGATGTGCAAAAAACGACGGATTAAAAGAAGCAATTCAAAAAGTATTAAAATTAAAAGTAATCGAGCTACCAATTGACCCACAATTAATGGGCGCATTAGGTGCTGCAGAATTTGCTCGTAAGAAAGGAATGGCAAAACGATGAAACTATTAAAAAAATTAACGAAATGGTGTGCAATCTTAAGTGCAATCTGTGCTAGCCTTGTCGCTTTATCAATGGTTGTATACTACTTTAATTTAGATATGAAGCTAACAAGTAAATTAGAGAAACCACTAGACTGGTGGTATGAAAATAGAGTAAAACGCAATAGAGGATTGTAGTAGTGAATCTATACGACGATATTATTCTTGAAATAGAAAGTTTAATTCAAGATGCGCAAATCCTGAAGGTACAACCGAGTAAAATTCCGGAAACTTTGAATAATATGATTTTTCAAAGCGACACGGCTTTTGATCTAGGAGATGGAAACATGCCCTCCATTTCCCTAACGCTGCCTTCTTCTACCATACAAATAGAAGACTCGATTCGTTTGATTGGAAAGGACTTATGCCAGATACAGTCAAATGTGCCTCTGGCTCGAATCTCTATTGTTCAGATCCAAGAAAGCGAAAAGAAAGCCGATGCTCTATACAACATGATCAAACGTCTGGATTTCACGAAATATCATGTTTCTCCAGAAGGATATATGATGCGTATCTCTTCGATGCTGAATAAGGAACCAGCACGTGTTTCCAAAAAAGCCATACAAAAGAAAATATCCTTTACCGATATCGGCTATCATTTTATTCAGGGCTTTCACAAGCACAAAGAAGTTCTAGCGGTAAAACAAATTTTTATTACCGATCCAGATTTCAATTATTCACGATTCGAAGAACTTTCTAAGCTGACTAGAGAAAGAACCAATCTAATCGATCATATGTTGAAAGATCTAAATATGGATTGTCAATCCTGCCATCTTAAACCCATTTGCGATGAAGTAGAAGGCATGAAAGAAATCCATGCCAATAACGTACAATAAGAAAAGAAGCTTGACGAAAAGCTTCTTTATTTTGTTTGAGAAAATAGCCATTTGGCATAGGCTTCATCTTCCATAACCGCCAGTTCGACGTGATGATAACTATATGTGGAATTTGGATTGGAACTTCCTCCAGCCGCATTCATTTCTTCATCCGAATAGATTTTTAACTGTACACGATTGGCTCCTTTTTCCAACAAAGCATCATACATCTGTTGGGAATAGGTACTTTGGATTGTATTGTCGTTTTTCGCATGCGCTATCCAGATTGGAAGGTTTGCTATTTGATCAACTTGTTTATATACCGTTTCCGAATAATTCAAGGCCGGACATAGAGGCAAGGCTGCACTGACAAAATCCGGATATTTTTCGCTAAATTCAAAAGTAGCCATTCCTCCAAAGGAATTTCCCATTACGTAAACTCTTTTTTCATCGACCATGCCTTTTTGAATCATAGACTGGATATGTGTATATATCTTTTCATAGATTTGATCTCTTTGATTTCCATCAAAATAAGAAGCATCGTCAATCACCGGGGACATAACGATACAAGGATATTTTTCCTGGGATTCCTGACGTGCCCAGTTTGTTGAAGTCCGATAAGCTAATAGATTGTTTGTATCCGAAAAGCCATGGAACACCAAAACGATAGGTAATGGTTTAGACTTGTTTTGAGGAACAAATAAATGATAAGTTATATCTTCTTCATACGTTTCAAAATCATCCGCAATCGGTGTTTCTACCTGCACTACCTGATCGGAATACATAGAGTAGGCTGGATTCTTTTGATTTATGGCCTCCCATTTTGTGACATAGAAATACTTCTTAGGAAATTCTTTAAATCGTAGTTCAATGTTATTTCCCTGCACCAAAACTTCCTCAATTTTCGCCTCAAAATTCTCTTCTTTCTTGTTCATCCAGCCTGTCGCTTTGCCTTTAAATGTATAATCCGATTTAGAAATCTGCGACACTTCTTTTGTGTCTAGTTCTCCTGTAATCGATTGAACAAATTGCCCACCAGGCGTAACACTTGTGTGCACGACAACATTTTTCATCAAACTTTCCTCCTTTGATCCACATCCCATTATGGTAACGAACATACAAAATACGATAATCATTTTAAAATACTTTTTCATACAGACATCATATCATGATTTTTCGATGCATATCTTTTGTATTGAAACGATTCAAAGAATAAAATAAGAAGAAGAGGTATTTATATGAACACATTAGTTATTTATTTTAGTGCACAAGGAACCACAAAAACAGTAGCTGAAAACTTTGCACGCGCATGTCATTACGATTTGTTTGAAATTCAACCCGAAGAGGCATATTCAAAAGCCGACATCAACTGGAAGAATCCTTTGTCTCGATGCAATAAGGAATACTTTGGAAAAAAAGAAGTTCCTACCAAAGGAGATATTTTAAACTTTGATTCTTACGATAAAGTATTCATTGGCTTTCCAATCTGGTATGGTTGTGCGCCAAACGTTGTCCACTCTTTCTGTCAAAAATACAATTGGCAAAATAAAGACATTGTAGCTTTTGCAACATCGGGTGGAAGTCCTATCGGGAAAACAGCCGATAAGTTAAAACCATATGTAGAAGGATGTAAATCTTTAGAAGCAATTCTTGTTCGTAGTGAAAAAGAATTAATAAATTTGTAGGATTTCTGCTATACTGACAATGTTTGTTTGAGAGGAAGTATTATGAACAAAAAAGCAATTCTAGCAGGCATTGCAGGAAATAGTATCTTTGGCTTTAGCTTCTTATTTTCCAAGATTGCCTTACAATACGTATCACCAATCGTATTATTATCCATTCGATTCGATATTGCCTTTATTACTTTAGGCATACTGGTTTTATGCAAGATCGTTAAGGTCCATTATCAAAATAAAGATATAAAACGACTGTTGATGTTAGGCTTACTACAACCTATTGTTTATTTTCTTTGCGAGAACAATGGTCTACAATACGTCAGTTCCGCGATATCTGGTGTATTGATCGCCATCATTCCCATTGTTACCTTTTTTACGGGCTTTTTCTTCTTGCACGAAAAGTTTGAAATGAAACAATTATGGTGGGCGGTTGTATCTTTGATTGGGGTATCCACTATTTCTATTGTGGGACAAAACGATGGAAGTGTGAAGCTCATTGGCATCCTTCTTTTATTAGGCGCTGTTCTATCGGCAGCTATATACAACACACTATCCCGACAGATTTCCAATCAGTTTTCTCCTTTTGAAAGAACCTTTATGATGTTTTTTATGGGGGCACTTTTCTTTACGGGAATGGCTGTTTTTCAAACCAGAGGGGAATGGATAGGGATTGCTTCTTCGGCTTTAGAAAAGAAAGAGTTTCTATTTGCGGTAATCTATCTAGGCATCGTATCTTCCATTCTAGCCTTCTATTGCCTAAACTATTCGGTCAGTTATCTACCGGTACGACAAGCAACTTCTTTTGCCGGTCTGACACCTATCATTACGGTTGTTGCAGGTGTTCTTGTCTTACACGAATCGATCAACTGGATTCAAATCGCAGGTATTGTAATGATCTTATTAGGTGTCTATAAAGTGAATCAGTAAAGAAAAGAAATCCAAAAAAATGGGTTTCTTTTTTAATCGACGTATTATAATACATTTATGAATAAGAGTAAGACAAGAGATATGACAAGTGGATCCATTCCACTTCACTTAGTATTATTTTCCTTACCGTTGTTGTTAGGAAATATTTTTCAACTGTTGTATAACACCGTGGATACCTGGGTCGTTGGAAATTATGTAAGTACCCAGGCTTTAGCGGCAGTAGGATCCACTACGATGATTATCAACATTATGGTCTTCTTTTTTAATGGTTTATCGATTGGAGCCGGTGTAGTAATTGCTAGAAATTATGGAGCGAAGGATTTAGAAAAACTACACATTTCTATAGAAACCACCATGGCCATGACCTTTGTGCTCAGTGTTATCTTTACCATTGTGGGGGTATTGTTTGTTGGACCGATGCTCTCGTTTATGGCAACTCCACAAGATGTATTACACGATGCAGGAACCTATTTACGTATCTATTTTGCTGGAATATCGGGCTTGATGCTCTACAATATGGCCAGTGGTATTTTAAGAGCCGTTGGGGATACACAAAGACCCTTATATTTCTTAGTGTTTACCAGTTTATTAAACATTGTGCTCGATTTAGCCTTTGTGATCTGGTTTCATTTAGGTATTGCCGGCGTTGGTTTGGCAACCATTATTTCACAATTTATTTCTGCTTTTGGCGTATTGTTCCTGTTAACCCAAACAAACGATATCTATAAGCTAACCTGGCACGATTGTAAAATGGAAGGGAATACTCTGAAACAAATCCTAAATATTGGCTTACCGGCAGCCATTCAGTCTATGATTACTTCTTTTTCCAATGCGTTTGTACAATCGTATATCAATGTATTTGGGTCAGCCTGTATGGCTGGCTGGTCTTGTTACAACAAGCTGGATCAATTCGCGTTTCTTCCGATGCAAAGTTTAGCCAATGCGGCAACAACCTTTGTCGGACAAAATATGGGAGCCGGAAAAGAAGAGAGAGCCAATCAAGGAGCGGTTGTATCCATTTCCATGACCGTGGGGATTACTTTCTTAATTTGTTTAGGCCTATTTGTATACGCCAGACCTTCCACGGCTCTATTTAGTGAAGATGAAGCCGTAATTCAATTTGGAGTATTATTCTTGCGCACCAATGTATTCTATTTGTGTTTTAACTGTATTAATCACGTACTAGCTGGGGCATTGAGAGGAAGAGGCGATTCCAAAGGACCAATGGTAATTATGATTTCTTCTTTCGTTGTATTAAGACAGATTTATCTATTCATTATGACCCGTTTCATATCCAACACACCATTAACCGTTGGATTTGGATATCCGGTGGGATGGATGGCCTGCTGTGTCATTGAGTTGATTTATTTCTATGTGCGATATAAAAGAAAAAAAGAAGTTCAATGAATGAAGAAATAGACCATAAATAAAGTATAGGAGGAAATTCTTTTATGAAAATTATTGTGACCAGTGATACCCACTCTAGAAAAAGAGTCTTGAATCAAATTTCTAAATATTATAAAGATGCAGACTATTATTTAAATCTGGGCGATCTTCAAGACGATGATATCAATGATTATCGAGATTGGATTTTTGTACAAGGAAATTGTGATCGATACAATGAAGATTTCTTTAATATCCCTACCAGTCGTGTTATTACTTTTCCAGGTCATCGATTGTTGATGTTGCATGGACATAAATTAAATCCATACACTTTCCAAAGCGATTTGATCGAAATGGGAAAAATCTTTGATTGCGATATTGTCTGTTACGGACATACCCACATCACCAGAATTGAAGAAGAACAGGGAATTTTATTTATCAATCCGGGTTCTTTGAATCGTCCTAAAAATGGAAACGAATGCAGCTATTGTGTATTAGACATTGATGGGGATAAAGTAAGCCCAACCATTGTTTTTGAAAGCGAATGGCCATTTAAAAAGTAAAGAGTAGAGCAGAGATTTTATCGTCTCTGCTTTTATTATGTTACAGATATGTTATAATAGTGCTACCGATACTCTCAAATGAGATGAACGAGGAAACTTATGTTAGATCAATATAATAGAAATATACATTATATGCGATTGTCCATTACCGATCGCTGTAACTATCGATGTTCGTACTGTAAAAGCTTTACCCCTTTAGAACACAAGGACATCTTAAGCTATGAAGAGATCCTAAAAATATGCACATGTGCCATTTCACTAGGTATTGATACTTTTAAAGTAACCGGAGGAGAGCCTTGTGCTCGTCTGGACTATCTCTCTTTTATTCAAAGATTAAAGTCCTTAGAAGGATGTAAGAAAGTTACGATCACAACCAATGGCTACTTACTTGAAAAAGAAGATTTGGATACTTTAAAGAAGGTTGATATTGATGGAATCAATGTCTCTATCGACACTTTAGATTCAGAACACTATCGCCTATTAACCCAGGTAGATGGGATAGAAAAAGTGATTTCCAATGTTCTTTATGCCAAAAAAATAGGATTGTATATCAAAATAAATTGCGTTCTTTTGGATGAATTATCCGAATCAGAAATTTTAGATTTGATTCATTTTGGAAAGAGGCATGATATACCTGTACGATTTATTGAATTGATGCCTATGAAAGATAATAAACGAGCGCATCGAACAAAGAAAGACGTACTACAACTTCTATCAAATGTACAAAAGGAAGAAAAAGAATATGGCAATGGACCTGCCTGTTACTACCGGAGTGATCAAGGTCTGGTGGGATTTATTGAACCCATTCATGGCAAGTTCTGTGACTCTTGTAACCGGATCCGTTTAACAAGTACTGGCTTTTTAAAAGCCTGTCTATTCCATAAAGATGGAAAAAACATTCGCAAATACATCGATCAGAATCTAGAAGAAGTGATGCGGGAAGTAATTTATCACAAACCACAGGCACACGATTTTGAAAAGCGAATGGTAGGTATGTCGATGTCAGAAATTGGAGGGTAAAAATGGAATTTACACATTTTGATGAACAAGGAAATGCCTGGATGGTCGACGTTTCCGAAAAAGAAAACAGTGAACGACAGGCTTTAGCTATCGGGCGTATTTATGTTTGTGAAGAAATCATGGAACGCATTCAAAATCATACGATAAAAAAAGGAGATGTACTCAATGTGGCACGCATTGCCGGAATTATGGGAGCCAAAAGATGTGCCGATTTAATTCCCTTGTGCCATATTCTTCCTTTGACAAAATGTCAGATTGATTTCGAATGTAAAGAAAACTATATCGAAGCTACATGTCTGGTTAAAACCGTAGGGAAAACCGGGGTAGAAATGGAAGCCTTAACGGGTGTTCAAATTGCCTTGTTAACCATCTATGACATGTGCAAGGCCATTGATAAATCAATGGAAATCAGTAATGTCCACTTGGTCAATAAAAGTGGTGGAAAGAGTGGGGACTTTGTATGGAAGGAATCGTAAAAGCGGTTTGTATCTCGGAAAAAAAGGGAACAAAAAAAATCAATATTCATTCTTCAAAATTCATTGAAGAATACGGACTGGAAAAAGATGCCCATGCGGGAAACTGGCATCGTCAGGTGAGTCTATTAAACTTTGAAGCGGAAGAAGAGTTTGCCAAGAAAGCCGATGGTATTGAAGCGGGTGTATTTGGAGAAAATCTATTGGTAGCTGGCATTGATTTTAAGAAGCTGCCGGTAGGAACCATCCTGAAATGTAACGATGTCATTTTAGAAATGACACAAATTGGGAAAGATTGCCATTCTGGTTGTGCAATTTTTCATCAGGTAGGTGATTGTATCATGCCTAGGATGGGTGTATTTGCCCGAGTCGTTCAAGGTGGAACGATTGGTGAAGGCGATGTTATGAAAGTAGAAGGAAAAAATCCAGTACTTACAGCAGCTGTCATCACTATGAGTGATAAAGGAAGCATGAACCAGAGAGAAGATCGCAGTGGCCCTGCCATTGTCGAAATCTTAAAAGAAGCAGGATATAACGTCGTAGAAACGATGATTCTTCCAGATGAACAAAAAATTCTGGAAAGACATTTGAAACGTCTTGCGGATCAAAGACAGGTAAATGTCATTCTAACCACAGGAGGAACAGGATTCTCTATGCGTGATACAACCCCAGAAGCAACGTATGCGGTAATGACACGCAATGCTCCTGGAATTGCCGAAGCCATTCGTTATGAATCTATGAAATATACCAAACGCGCTATGTTGTCACGAGGTGCATCGGTAATTCGCAATCAAACCTTGATCGTGAACTTACCAGGCTCTCCCAAAGCGGTAAAAGAATCTATGGAAATCATTCTGGATTCTATGAAGCACGGGATTGAAATCTTAATCGGAAGTGCAGGAGAGTGTGCTAGATAATGAATCTGGAACCCGTTTGGATTTCTCTTAAAACCGGTTGTATCTCCATTCTTATCACCTTCTTTTTTGGTGTATTCATAGCCTATCTGGTAGGTCGTATTCAAAAAGAGAGTATAAAAATAATGGTCGATGGCTTGTTGACGCTACCATTAGTCTTACCACCTACGGTAATGGGCTTCTTCTTGTTGATGATTTTTGGAAAGAATGGTCCCTTAGGAAAACTTTTTATCTCCTTATTTGGGATAAAGATTGCTTTTTCCTGGCTGGCGACCGTTATTAGTGCGGTAACCATTTCTTTTCCACTCATGTATCGTTCGAGCAAGGCCGCTTTTGAGAGCGTGGATGAAGACATGGTTTCTGCCGCAAGGACGTTAGGTATGAAAGAATGGACAATATTTAGAAGGATTATTATTCCCAATTCTTTGGAAGGTCTTGTCAGTGGAACTATCTTAGCCTTTACAAGGGGATTAGGAGAATTTGGTGCAACTGCCATGTTAGCTGGAAATATCGCCGGAAAGACACAGACACTGCCTCTTGCGATATATAGTGAAGTAGCGGCTGGTAATGTAGAGAGTGCTTTTCCCTATGTTGGAATCATGATTGGAATTTGTTTACTTGCGGTGGTTGTTATGAATACATATCAGGTTCGGGTACAGAGAAAGAGGAAGAACTTATGAAATTAGTTGTAGATATTCATAGAAAATTAGAACTCTTTTCTTTACATGCCAAACTGGAGTGTAAAAATGAAATTATCGGCATCATGGCTGGTTCGGGTAGTGGAAAGAGCATGAGCTTAAAATGTATCGCAGGCATTGAGCACGTGGATTCTGGTTTTATTCAAATTGGGAATCGTATTATATACGATTCGAATAAAAAGATAAATGTAAAGGTGCAAGATCGAAAAGTCGGTTATTTATTTCAAAACTTCGCATTGTTTGAAAATATGACCGTATATCAAAATATCGAATGTGTTCTTTTGGCACATAAAATCAAAGACGAAAATCGAGTTCAAGAAGAAATAAAGCGATTTAAACTGGAAGGATTGGAAAATCGCTATCCCAGACAGCTCTCTGGTGGGCAGAAACAACGAGTTGCCTTGGCACGAATCTTTGTATACCCACCCGATGTATTGTTGCTGGATGAACCTTTTAGTTCGTTAGACAGAGATTTAAAAAAAGAATTAATGAAAGATTTAAAAGTACAACTGGAGAAGTGGAATAAACCAACCATTCTTGTTTCGCATGATAAGGAAGAAATCAAATATTTCACCAAAAAAATATACACAATCAAAGAAGGACAATATGAAAAAGTTTATTAGTATCTTATTCACCATCGCAAGTATAATCTTGTTAACCGGATGTAGCGGAAAAGAAGAAGCGAGGTTGCATATTGCGGCGGCTTCCAGTCTAAAAAACTGTCTAGAAGAAATCTATACAGAGTATCAAAAAGAACATGAAAATATTTCTTTTGAAGGAATTTATGATGGGTCTGGAAAGCTTCAAGTACAAATCGAAGAAGGTTTGGAAGCCGACCTGTTCTTTAGTGCAGCAACCAGTCAAATGGATGCACTTGTCAAAGAAGGATATGTAGATGAAGAGAGTGTAGTAAATCTATTAGAAAATAAATTGGTGTTGGTCACCAATTCTGATACTAAAGTTACTTCGATGGACAATCTAGATCAAGCTTCTACAATTGCGATTGGTGATCCGAAAAGCGTACCAGCTGGTCAATATGCCAAAGTCGCTTTGGGCAATCAATACGATTCTCTGCTACCTAAGTTATCTTTAGGAACGAATGTAACGGAAGTACTTACCTGGGTAGAAGCGGGAAGTGCCGAAGTTGGTTTTGTATATAAAACCGATACAATGGATAGAGATGTAAAAATTCTGCAAGAAATGGATTTGGAAGATCCTGTCATCTATCCGGTTGGGATTGTAAAAGAGACAAAAAATAAAAAAGAAAGTACAGAGTTTTTAGCGTTCCTAAAATCGGATGCGGCTCTAAAAATATTTGAAAAATATGGTTTCAAAGGAGTATAAAAATGGCAAAATTAAAATCCATTCCAACGACCGAAGCCGTTGGTCATGTATTGTGTCATGACATTACACAAATTATTAAAGGAGTTTCCAAAGGCCCTCGTTTTAAAAAGGGACATATCGTAAAAGAAGAAGACATTCCTGTCTTATTATCCATCGGAAAAGATAACCTATATATTTATGAAAACGATGGAAGTTATATGCATGAGAACGATGGAGCCATGGTTCTATGCGATCTATGTAAGAATGAATATATGACAACTTCCGATATTAAAGAAGGAAAAGTAGAACTTAGATCGACAGTATCGGGCGTATTGAAGATTGATACGGAAAAACTATTTCAAGTCAATTCTTTTGGAGAGCTGATGATTGCCACTCGTAACAATCATGCCGTAGTGAATCCAGGCGATGTTTTGGCGGGTATGCGCATCATTCCCTTGTTGATTGAAAATGAAAAAATGGAAAGACTTCAAAAAGAGGTAAAAGGTCCTATTTTAGAAATCAAACCGTTCCAAAAGAAAAAGGTTGCCATCTTTACGACAGGAAATGAAGTATTCTATGGTCGTATTAAAGACACCTTTACTCCAGTCGTGATTAATAAGGTGACAGAATTTGGTGCCGAAATCGTGCATACCGAATGCGTTGGTGACAACAATGAGATCCTGACTCAGAAAATATTAGAACAAATAGAAAACGGAGCCGATTTCATTTTATGTACGGGAGGAATGAGTGTGGATCCAGATGATAAGACACCTCTATCAATCAAGAATACAGGAGCGGATATCGTATCGTATGGTTCACCCGTTTTACCAGGGGCTATGTTGATGATTGCTTATAAAGGAAATGTACCGATTGTTGGATTACCAGGGTGCGTTATGTATGCGAAAAGAACTGTATTCGATTTGGTCTTACCTCGCTTTATGGCAGACGATCGTATCACAAAAGACGAATTGGCTCGTTTAGGCAATGGTGGATTGTGTCTAAATTGCGATGTGTGTACGTATCCAAAATGTGGTTTTGGAAAAGGATGGTAAAAAGTGAAATATCATTTTACTCTACATGTTTATGAGAAAGAGCCTTCTTTTGGAAAAGGCGTTATTCATTTATTAAAAAAAGTAGATGAATACCAGTCTTTGTCTAAAGCCTATACTTCGATGCACATGTCTTCTTCAAAAGCCTGGAAGATTATCAACCATGCTGAAAAGGATTTGGGATTTAAGCTGATCGAGAGTCAGGTTGGTGGACAAAAAGGAGGAAGCAGTTCTTTGAGCGAAAAAGGAAAGTTGCTGGTTGCCCAATACGAAGCTTTTTATCAAGAGATTGAACAGTTCGCCGATCAAAAATTTAAGGATTATTTCAAAGAGTTTTAAAAGTGTGTTTACCACACTTTTCTTTTATTTTTGAATGGATTAAAATAATTGTCATGAGTAAAGCTATGGATATGACAAAAGGGAATAGTTTCAAACAAATCATTGCCTTTACTATTCCTCTAATACTGGGTAATGTGTTTCAGTTAACCTATAATATGGTAGATTCTATCGTTATTGGACACTTTGCCGGAAGTGAAGCTCTGGCTTCGGTTGGAACCTCGGATCCCATTATGAGTTTAATTATTCTTGGTGTATCGGGTATGTGTATTGGCGCCGGGGTATTAATGTCCGAGTTTTTTGGAAGTGGACAAATCGAAAAGCTAAGAGAAGAAATGCGAACCTTAACTTTTATGGGAATTGTGTTTTCGGCTGTTGTGCTTATTTTTGGCTTGTTCTTTTCAAGACAAATATTGATTTGGATTAAAGCGCCTGCCTCTATTTTAAGTATGGCCACCATATACCTTCGAATTATTTTTATGGGAATGCCATTTACAGTTTTATACAATATTTATTCTTCGGGATTAAGAAGTATCGGAAATTCGACTACGCCTTTAAAATATCTGGCAATTTCTTCGGTTATGAATATGGTTTTAGATGTGCTGTTTATTTACTTTTTCCATCTAAATGTTTTAGGAGCCGCCTTAGCTACGGTTTTAGCAGAAGCATTTAGTGCCATTTTATGTATCCTTTATACCGAAAAGAATATTGAATACCTTCGTTTTGATTGGAAAAATCTATCCATCAATAAAGATCTGGTCAATCAAACCTTATCGTATGGTTTCTTTTCCGCCCTTCAACAAGCCGCTCAACCAATTGGTAAGCTATTTATTCAAGGAACAGTTAACTCTTTAGGTGTGGCTTCCATTGCAGCTTTTAATGCGGTAGGAAAGATTGAAGACATTGGTCTGGTTCCAGGAAGAACCATCGCCAATGCGGCTACAACCTTTATTGCTCAAAATAAAGGGGCACAGAAAAAAGAGAGAATGGAAAAAGGATATCGCCAAGCGATGTTTATGGAAGTGGTTACGGGTATAGTAATTTCAATGAGTTTATTCTTCTTTAGAAATCCTTTGATGTCCTTGTTTACTAAGGATCAAAACATTATTTCGGAAGGAGCCATTTATTTTAGTATTATGTTTGTGGCCTATATGATTTCAAACTTCTCAAATGGACAACAAGGATATTTTAGAGGGGTTGGACTTATGAAAACGACCTTTTTAGGCACTCTTACACAAATCACAATTCGTGCCTGCACAACTTTTATTCTGGTACCTATGATTGGAATTAAAGGAATCGGATTTGCGTGTATGATTGGCTGGTTATGCCAGATTAGTTGGCAATTTCCATATCGAGCTTACATTTATAAAAAGTACTATAAAGCGTAATAGAAGGGAAATCACTCCCTTCTATTTTTTGTCATCCTTCAATTTTTCTACATATTCTACAGAAGCATCTGCAATCTGACATATGGTTTCAATAGGAAAATTGGCTTTGAGCATATTCAGAATCGTTTTTCTCTTGGTGTTTTCTTCACCAATATCAATGCCTTTTGTAACACCAATATCAATGCCAGTTTTAAGATTACTATCTGCAATCATTTGACCGAAACTAAACATATTAGACACCTATGAATTATTGTGAAGAAATAGCTTCACTCATTACTTTTTTAACGAACTCTACAGAAGTATCTGCAATCTGACAAATGGTTTCAATAGGAAAATTAGCTTTGAGCATATTCAGAATCGTCTTTCTTTTGGTGTTTTCTTCACCTATATCAATGCCTTTTGTAACACCAATATCAATGCCTTTTGTAACACCTATATCAATTCCTTTTGAAACACCAATATCAATGCCAGTTTTAAGATTACTATCTGCAATCATTTGACCGAAACTAAACATATTTTTCATCTCCTTTCTGAGGTTCTCTTCAATTGGAATACCTATTTCATTTTGAATAATATCTAGTTTTTCTTTTGAGTCGGACATCTTTAATAAGGTATGCAAAAGATACATACCAGGATTCTCTTTATAAGGTTTGTCTCCTAAATTGACGGTGATTATTTCACTGAAAACTAGATTTTGTTCATGAATATTCGGTGTTCCGAAACAGACATGCTCTTTCATCTTAAAATAGTAACAGCTATTTTGCTCATTTTTTGCAGGTTCCAAACAAATCCGAAGACTTCGAACCGTTGTTATGTTTTGATATTCATCATGAACAAATGTCTTATCTTTTTGAAGAACGAGCTGTGCTGCCTGATAATACATTTTTCTCTTGTCCAATTGTTTAGGATGCGAACAGTCTTTCTGAATTTCAATATCCAAAAAGAAGACTTCTTTCTCAAAAGTTAGGAGCAATATCTTATCATAACGTAAATTAGAGAACCGTTCGTTATAGTCATTTTCAACAGTGAGCACAATATCCTGATTTATTTTTGGATTTCCAAAAGCGTTCTTAATTTCTTCGAAAGAATAATCTTTCAGATTTGGAACAAAAGATTTCAAATAAACACATAAGAAATCTTTATGAAAGAGAACCTCCTTTGCCAATCTGTCATAGTTTTGAATTGTATTCATATAACATTCCTTTCTAGTAGAAAGCGCCTACTTATATGAATACGAAAAAATTTGACCTTTTTAGGTGCTATTTTCATTAATTTTAATAAGAACAGTTACTATTCACCGAAATAAGTAGAATGTGAAAGTCTCAAAAATCTTGTCAAGAGGGCTTATCCACAATTTGATATTTTTTTCATAAAATTTAAGGCTTCTAAATCGCCCTTTTTAAGCGATTTAAGAGCCTTTTTCTAATGTTCATTTGTATCATAGT
>JAGHTX010000084.1 GCA_018065105.1 Bacillota bacterium | reverse complement strand
AACATACTGTTAAAAGAAGTAAGATAAATGTAGTAATAATCTTTTTCATATTTTCCATTATAATGAAATATAAAAAAAGGGCAAATATTATATAGGCTAGAAATGAATAAAATGAAAAAAGTTAAGTAAAATGAATTAATTTTGGAAATGTGTTTTCAAACAGTGAAAAAAATGTAAGAAAGTGTTATAATTACTTATACAAAAACCAAGAGAGGTAATAACTATGGAATTAGAAAATAATGCGCTATTTTGGCAAAAGCTAGATACGATCTTATTGTCTAGTACAGTTGTGATCGATTCATACAAAGGAAGTCATCACCCAGTATTTACTGCATTAACATATCCTGTAGACTTTGCACACTTAGAAGATGCATTTGATAATAATGAAAAAAGAATTCGTATTTATAAAGGATCTGAATCCAATAAAGTAGTTGGAATTGTGATTAGTGCGGATGTTTTAGAAAAAGATTGTTTCGTGACTGTTTTGGTAGGATGTTCAGAACAAGAAAGACACGATGTTCTTCAATTCATGAATCAAATGGAATGTCAAAAATGCATCTATGTTACAAGAGGAACAGGTATTCCTGCTTGGTCAAATAACGATTAATAAATATGCAGATTTTACTTGATAATTGCAGAGATACAATTCCTTATTTGAAACAAGGCTATGTACTGATTGTGGTTGAAAATAAGACAATCGTCGCATTGCGAGAAAATGGAATATTTCTTCAAAATGAAAATTGGCATACGACAATGAAATTAGAAGATTATATGGAATTGTTTGAAAATAACACTTTTGTCGTTTACGAAAATAAAGAATTCGAAATAGGAAACGATGAAGAATATTATAAATGGAGAGCAAAGTATTTATAGAAGAAAAGAACTGGTGTTTATACCAGTTCTTGTTTTTTAATAGAATACAAACATAGCTCTAGCTTGTTCAGCTAAAACTTTGGCATCCCAATGTTTTTCGGTTCTCTTTTTACTGTTTGGATCATGTACATCAATGGTACCATCATCGTTAATGCCAGCGGCAACGATGAAGTGTCCAGTCGCTGTAAAATCTCCAGGGTTCATGGATAAAATTAATTTATTGCCAGCTTTCAAGTTCTCTTTAATGGAGCTTGCGGTAACGTTATCGTCTTGGTAACACCCGATTTCTACGGCATTAGCTACAACGTTAAAGAAAGACCAGCTTGTTCCGGCTCCATATTCGTATAAACCTAAAGTCATTGCATCGTTTGCGAGAACAGCAGGTGTGAATTCAATATCCTCTATAAAATGATAAAGAATCATAGCCATACATGTAGGGGCACATCCCGCTATCGCAATTGTATCATCTCCATAATATTGATATCCCCAACGAGTATCCCATTGAATTAGTTTTGGCACATCGTGTGTAATATCTAATTCACCTAAGTCTCCATCGTATTCTGTTCCAAGTTTTTCAGGATATAAAGAAACGTACTCTAAACGATCTGTATCCTTAAGTCCATATTCAAAAATCTCTGAAGAATAATCACTATAGTTTTTAATAATTCTCAATGCGGCTTCGCTATATGGGTCATCTTTCGTTAATTTTTTTATTGTCTTTTTCGTATCTTTATCCATATCTGTTTCTTCCCAGGCTTGTTCCACTTGCATCTGCAAAGTTGGGAAGAAATGAAAATATACTTTTGTACATCCCCATCCCAATAGGCCAAGTACTAAACTTAGAATGACTAATAAAACTAAAATTCTACCCCAACGAATTCCTTTTCTTTTTTTTCTTTTTTTTGCCATGACATAAGTATATCATAATCCTTTTTTGTTTGTGAAATATATACAAGGTACTTTTTAGAATTAATATATAAAAGTATTTTCCATGCGAAACGAAGATGGACAGTGTATAATTAGGAAAGATTTAAATAAGAAGAAGGTTATAGAATGTTAAATAAAAAAGAATGTGAATTAGTTTTATCACACGCTATGTCTTCAAATGCAGATTTTGCTGAATTGTTTGAAGAAGAAGGCGTTAACGAAGCTATCGGATTATTAAACGATAAAGTTGAAACCATGAATCGAACAAGTCGCTCGGGAATTGGGATTCGTTTATATAAAGGCGTGCAATCGGTATATGGGTACTCTAATGAAACCGATATGGACTCTTTATTCGCTTTGGTAGAAGATTTGGCACAAGCTTTTGGAAAAGCTGAACCCAGAGAAATTGTACTTGAAGAAACCGTGGTAAAGAACAATCATCCAGTTGTGATCGAGCCCTTAGAAGCAAGTATTGAAGAGAAAATTGATCTTCTACAAAGAGCCTATAAAAGCGCTAAAGAAGTAGATGAAAGAATCTTCAAAGTTCAAAGCTCTATTGGAATCGTAAAACAGTACGTACAAATTTCTAATAGTAATGGAAAATTGGTGAAAGATACACGTACTCGCGTTAGATTGGCTGTGCATGCATATGCCAAAGATGGAGACAATATGCAGTCCGGTTTTGAAGGGCCAGGAGCTAGTAGCGGGTTGGAATTCTTCGAACAAAGAAGTCCAGAATCCGTAGGAAAGATTGCAGCTGAAACAGCGATTTTGTTGCTGAATGCCAAAGACTGTCCTTCTGGAAAAATGCCAGTTATTATTGACAATGGCTTTGGTGGGGTTGTTTTCCACGAATCGTGTGGACACTCTTTAGAAGCCACAGCGGTTGCGAAAAATCTAAGTGTATTTACCAATAAGCTAGGACAACAGATTGCTTCAACTAAAGTAACAGCCATTGATGATGGAACGATTCCGAATGGATGGGGTTCTCAAAATGTGGACGATGAAGGAAATCTGCAGCAAAAACGTGTATTGATTAAAGATGGAATCTTAAACTCTTATATGATTGATACATTAAATGGACGAAGAATGGGCATGGAAAGCACAGGGAGCTCAAGACGACAATCGTATAAATTTGAGCCAACGTCTCGTATGAGTAATACTTATATTGCTGCAGGAACCGATAAATTTGAAGATATGTTTGTAGGTATTGAAAAAGGTTTATACGCAAAGAAAATGGGTGGGGGATCTGTGAATCCTAAAACCGGAGAATTTAATTTTTCTGTAAGTGTTGGCTATATGATTGAAAATGGTAAGATTACCTATCCAGTAAAAGGAGCCAGTCTTATTGGAAAAGGTTCAGAAATTTTATTAAACATTGATATGGTTAGTGATAATCTTTTGCGTGCGCAAGGAATGTGTGGTTCAAGTAGTGGTTCGATTCCTACCGATGTAGGACAGCCAGCCATTCGTATTTCTTCAATTACAGTAGGAGGTACCGCAAATGAATAAGGAAAAGTGGATCCAATGTGCACTGGAAAAAGGAATGGAAGGATTTGAAATTTATCAGTCTTTTCAAACCGAAAAAGAATTCTCCTGGTATGAAGGAGATTTAGATTCTTTTGTCACTAGTAAATTTTTAGGAACATCCATTCGTGGCTTATATAACGGAAAAATGGCGAATATGGCTTTGGAATCGGTGAAAGATGAAGAAATGGATTCAATCATTGAACAGTTAATTCTTCAAGCCAAAATTATCACGATGAAAGAAGACGATGCGCTTCGCTTCCCAGAACCTATTGAATATATTGATCGGGTGACCAATATTGTTTATCCAAGTATTGAAGAAATAAAAGAGTTTTTATCTGTTTTAGAAAAAGAAATACTTGCCTATGACCAACGTGTTAGCCAAGTATCCTCTCTATCGTATTCTTATCAGAAAGATAAACGCTCAATCTATAATTCTTTAGGAATAAATGTCGAAGAAGCGGATCAAGGACAATTTTTAGTGGCAGCGGTTGTCGTACAAGAAGGAGAAGAAGTACGAGATGCATCACACGTTCTAGTAATTGATAGTCTTGCACAGATCGATCGTGAAGAATTTGTGAAAACGCTTTGTGATAAGGCGTTAGGCAAATTACATGCCTCTTCATTAAAAACACAAAACTGTCCAGTTATTTTTGAAAGAGGAGCTATGACATCCTTGTTCTCAGCTTTCACCGGATTATACAAAGGGGATTTAATTTATAAGGAGTTATCACCAATCAAAGATAAATTGGACCAACAAATTTACTCAGAAAAGATTACGGTCATTGATAATCCTCGAAATAAGGATTCCTTAAATCAATTGAGTTTTGATGATGAAGGTTGTCCAACGCGAGAAAAGAAAGTTGTAGAAAATGGAATTTTTAAAACTCCATTGATGGATACAAAATCAGCTCTATGTTTAAAAAGAGAAAGTACAGGAAATGGATTTAAACCAGGTTATGCTGGAAAAGTCGGAGTTTCTGCAATGAATATGTATATTGCTCCTGGAGAAGCTTCTTTAGAAGACTTATGGAAACATATGAATACAGGATTGATGATTACCTCCCTAAGTGGACTTCATGCAGGTATTGACTTTGCCTCAACAAATTTTTCTCTTCAAGCACAAGGCTATTGGATCGAAAATGGGAAAAAGGATCATTATGTTACCCTAATCACCGTTGCGGGGAACTTCTTAGAATTAATGAATAAGGTTGTGGAAATAGGAAACGATTTAGACTGGAGCTATCGTTCTATGGCCTGTCCAAGTATTTATTTTGAAGACTGTTCTATCGGTGGAGAATAAAAGAAATGAAAAAAAGTGATTATTAGAATTCTCTAGTAATCATTTTTTCTTTTAGGATGATATAATAAAAGGCATGAACAAGACAATGACACTACCAACATATATTGATGAAATTTTAGCAACAATACACAAAGCAGGATATCAGGCATACGTAGTAGGAGGTTGTGTAAGAGATGAATTGATGGGACGTACCCCTCGAGACTATGATATTACGACAAATGCGAAACCAGAAATTGTTCAAAATCTTTTTGAAAAGACAGTACCAACTGGTATCAAACATGGAACAATCACAATCATTTCGGATTCTAATGTAGAAGTAACGACATTCCGTCAAGAAAAGGATTATTACGATCATAGACATCCTAGCTATGTGGAATTTGTAGAAGATGTAAAAGAAGATCTTGCTAGACGAGATTTTACGATGAATGCGATTGCCTATTCACATGAGACAGGATTTATTGATCCTTTCCATGGGATGGAAGACATTGAAAAAAAGCTTGTAAGAGCGGTCGGCAATGCTGATAAACGCTATGCAGAAGATGCTCTACGCATGTTGAGAGCACATCGTTTTGTGGCTCAATTGGGCTTTACTATGGAAAAAGAAACTTTTGATGCGATACGAAGAAATGCACATTTGATTTCTTATGTTTCCATCGAAAGAGTGCGTGCAGAACTTGTCCAAATTTTAGAGTTCAATCCCGTAGAATTGTATGATATGACCGACCTGTTCAAAGATACGATTCCTGAATTGGATTTGTGTCATGGATGTGCTCAAAATACACCATGGCATTGTTACGACGTACTGATGCACACGTTAAAAGCCGTTGGGTATTTAGTAAAGTTTGATGAGACAACCGCATATACATTATTATTCCACGACTTAGGAAAACCAGCGTGTAAAAAGACAATCAACGGAAGAGACCGGTTCTGGTATCATCCTAAAAAAGGTGAAGAAATTGCCAGAAGATTGGTTAAGGATTTAAAACTAACACGTGAACAACAACACATTATCCCTATTTTAGTTCGTCTTCATGATGAGCACACGCCTTGTAATCTAAAGATTATCTACAAATATCGTGTGCAATATGGATTAAGCGATGAAGATATGTACCGTTTAATTCAAGTGCGAAAATGCGATATTTATGCCCATGCCCCAAAAGGACGAACAACAATTATGGAAGTACAAAACTTTGAAGTATTCTATAACGTAGAAAAGACAAGAAGACCGCTTAGTGTATCCGATTTAAAGATAACAGGAAAAGATATTATAGAACGCACAAGTATTCGTGGCAGCGATATCGGAAAAGCTTTGCAGGCATGTTTAGAGTATTGTTTCTACGAACCAAAAAAGAATACAGTAGAGGATTGTATTGAGTATATTCAAGAGAAAGGATCCGAATGGAAATAATCATCATTATTTTACTCATTACTGTTTTAGCCTTATTGGTGGTTGTCTGTATGCAGTTAAGAGCGCAAAAAGAAGAAGATAGAGAATACAATCATCAAGCGCAGATGGAAAGACAAAAACAGTTTTATGAATTGGATGCGAGTGATCAACAAACGCAAAAATATTTCTCAAACATCCAAAATCAACTTCAAAAGATGCAGATTGATCAATCAAAAACACATACCAACATGGAAATTCTTCAGAATAACATGACAAGTATGAACCAGATTATGACCAATACAAAACGAAGAGGAAATTGGGGAGAATATCAACTGGAACATTTACTTCGAGTTTATGCCGGAGAAAATCCAAAAATCTTTTCAATGCAGTATACATTAGAGAATGGAAAGATTGCGGATGCAGTTTTCCATTTGCCAAATACAGAAAAGATACTATGCATCGACTCTAAATTTCCAATGGAAAATTATTTGAAATTAATGGAAAAAGAAAGCGATGAGACTTTACGTATTTTTCGCAATAACGTAAAAAAACACATCGATGATATTTCTCAAAAATACATAAATGAACAAACCACAAATGTTGCGATTTTATTCCTTCCTAGTGAAGCTATCTATCAATATATTTGTGGAAATATTGAAGAGTTATTAACCTATGCACTTCGAAAAAAAGTGATGATTACCTCACCAACAACATTAGTAGGAGTGATATTTACTCTATTAGACAGTACAAAAGATTTTTATCGTGCAGGACACGTAGAAGAAATTGAAAGAAATATTGTGGCTCTACAAGAAGATGTAGAAAGATTGGCTGAAAGAGCACAAAAAGCAGAGAAATCTTTAGAAAGCTTAGCGAATCAATTTCATTCTGTTAGTGTCAGTGCAACAAAAATGAATACTCGAATTCATCGTATGATTGAAGGGAGTGAAGAAGAATGATCAGTGCATTGTTAGGCGATATTACGCGGCTGGATTTTGATATCGTGGTTGTAGGGGTTAATGAAAATTATGAACCAATCAACGAGATTTCTAGAACCATCCATGAAAAAGACAAAGAACAATTACAGTCTATTTGTACAAAACTTGGAAAAGGAAAACTTGGACAAGCGAAAATAACCGATATTCAAACCGATAGATATAAGAAAATCATTCATGTTGTACCTCCTGTTTACATTGATGGAACCCATCGTGAATCCGAACTATTAAAAGCTGCGTATTGGAATAGTATGGTCTTAGCTTTTGACTATCTAGAACAAACGAAACAAAAAAGAGTAACGCTTGCCTTTTCTTCCTTGAATGTTGAAGGATATCGCTATCCTTCTGAACAATTCGCAAAAATTGCGGTAGAAACGATTCGTGCTATCAATCTTCGATATCAGGAAACGAAGTGTATTGATGTTGTTTTTGTGTGTGACCATTCTGAAGATTACGCAAATATCAAGAAGGAGCTTCGTAAGCGATGAAATCGATTGTAGATTATTCACACGAGTTTTTAGCCAGCGCTTTGCATAAAGGCGCAATTTGCGTAGATGCCACTTTAGGAAATGGACACGATGCACAGTTTTTTTTGGATCAAAACGTTCGAAAGGTACATGCCTTTGAAATCCAGGAAGATGTATATCAAAAGACCATGGAGAAACTAAATTCCAAAAAGCTTTATGGGCATTGTAAAAGCCATGAATATATCGATGAAATCGAAGAGGTAGTGGATGCGATTGTCTTTAATTTTGGATATTGCCCAGGAAAAGAAGAAGCCATTACCACACAAGTAGAAACAAGTCTATTAGCTGTACAAAGGGCTTATACGTTTTTGAAGCGCAAGGGAAGAATGGCTTTGGTGTTTTATCCACACGAAGAAGGAAAAAGGGAAGCCCAAGCAATTTTAAACTGGCTATACACTCTATCGGATGTGGATTTAATTAAAATAGAAATGTTGCAAAAAGAATGTCCGTACTTTGTGGGCGTAGAAAAGAAATAGGAGGCTGGAATAGCCTCTTTTTAAAAGTCTATCAAATAAATTTGAATTTTTATTTGATAGAAATTATGCTTCTTATTAATTTCTTTTATTCGAGCAATCAATAGTTTTCCTGCATCCATAAGACGAGAAAATACGATGTTATCTCTTTCTGGAATATAACCGCATTTGATTCCTTCTTCCGTTTGGATTAAAATCGCATTTTCATCAAATTTATTGTTTTCGCGAACTAAATTTAGTTTTTGGTTTATTTCCAAAGATTCTAAAACAGAAGGCTCTTTTAGATGCGTTGTTCCTGCAATATAGCTATCAAATAAGTAGATTTCTTTTATTAATGGTTGAATTAAGTTCGACAAATCGTTGTTTTCTATAATGTCGAGCATGTGTTCTGATTTAATGGTTAAATCGTTCATTAAGATACCATCCTTTCTAAATGAAATTGAGAAAATAGGTCTTGCAGCTGATTGCTATAGATTTTAAAAGATTCCAGTTCTTTCCCTAATTCTTCTTTCTTTTGTTGTATTTTATTATCGTCCTTTAGTAAGTCTTTATAAAGATAAGGGATTGTAGTTTGAATTGTATGAATTTGCTCTTCTAATTTTTTTGTTTTTTCTTCTATATGATCGATTTGAATTTCTGCTTGAGCATATTTGTTCACTAAGACTTCGCATTCCATCAAAGCTTCTAAATCGTTGCGGTTATAGGCATCTTGAATCTTGTTCCAAAGTTCTTGTACTTCCAAAGATTCAAATAGAGCGGGATTCCAGTCTGGATGGATTTTCTTAACGATTCTTCGATATAGCTTCTTGATATGTGAGACTAAGGCAGAAGAAATAGGTTTGGACTGCTTAGAACATTTGTATTCTTCTACCATATATTCAAGTTGCGCATAATAGCCAGCCATTTGTTCGGAAACATAGGCTTCCAATTGGGAAGCGATAATAGGCGAAGCAGTATTTGTCATTTTTTGACAATACGATATTTTCTTTTTCAAAGCTATACATTCAATTTTTAATTTATAGATTTCATTGATCCATTCACCAAATATAGAAATGTATTGTGAATGAAGTTGTTCGCCTTCTTTGATTAAATCATCTCGTTGAAAAAGTAACATTTCATATTGTTCTATTAGCAGCTTATTCTCCATAATTAAACACCTCAAAAAAATATGTATCTAGATAAAGAGTAGAAATAGGTGTGTTTTCTATACACGCTTTCTTAAAAAAGTCGTCGACATCTTTATACCATTTTCCTAAAAAGGAGATAACAACATTTCTTTCTTCTTCGATTGCTTGGATTGTATAGGTTTCTTCTTCGTACTCAAAGGTGATCGTACATGGTTTAAGTAATACATAGAAAAGATCGAATAAATCGATATCTTCCAAATCTAATTCTTTGTATTTATATAAATCTTGGATCAACCATTTCATGATATTTAAATCTCCAAAAAAACGGGTGTACATAAGTCTTTGCGCTTGGAAATCTTTGGCAATAAGATAGTAATAGATGCCTTTTGAAATATCCTCTTCTTCGAAACAGATACGAGCGTAGCGAGTATAGACTTCTGGAAGAGGATCAAATACGTTTGTACAGTTTTTCACCTTATTCACTAAAGAGGAAACGATATCTTTGTATTTTTTATTGTCTTTTTGCACATAGTATCCATTTTTGTACATATCCGCAACTTTATATTGAGAAACAAGATTTCCTTTTTCTGCACTTTTTGAAAAATAATGAAAAGCTTTTTCGTAATCTGGCATACCAGTTCTTCCATAGTACCAAATATAACCTAGACATTCATAGGCGATTTCATAGTCATAGCTCTCAGCCATTTCGTAGTATTTTTGTGCTAACTCGAATTTTCTCTGTCGATAAAAATATCCACCTGCATCAATCATATACTTTGGATCCTTTGTTTCTTCAATCAAAAAAGTAAGTGCTTCAAAAAAGATGAACTCCTCTTCTTCGGTATGATTCTGTGATTGATAGTATTCTTGTATTATTTCCTGTGCTTCGAATATATTCATAATTGTCACTTCCTTTGTATGGTTTCATTATGGGTATAAATATGACATCAAGCGTGTTATATACGTATAATAACATAAAAAAATGTTACTATTCACCGAAATAAGTAGAATGTGAAAGTCTCAAAAATCTTGTCAAGAGGGTTTATCCACAATTTGATATTTTTTTCATAAAATTTAAGGCTTC
>JAGHTX010000017.1 GCA_018065105.1 Bacillota bacterium | reverse complement strand
GCACATGGTCCCATAAATCCAAAATTGTTTAATGCACCTACACAGGCAATGTAGTTGACACTTGCCATCACACAAATAGCGCTTAATGCGGCAAATCTTTTTAAAATTCGTTCTTCTTTATATACGCGATAATATTGCGCAATCGTAATTAAAAAGAAATATCCATAAATTCCCGAAAATACGTACTTTTCGATTTGATATGGGATAAAAATAAAGATAATGGAATAAATAAATCCAATCAGTAAAAACAAATATCCCAATTTATCACGATTGTCTCTATATCTTTGAGCATATCTTACACCGAGCTTTCCATAAGAAAACATAGCTGCGACCAATCCTGCCAATGGTTTTGGTAGAAAACAAACGGCCATCGAAATAAGTAAACATAAACCGGAAAAAATTCCAAGAATTTGTATATTCATAAAAAATAGCTCCTTTCTTGCGATTTTTTATTCTCCTATCATTTTATTAAATTTTCATTCTTATGTCCACAATTCCATACGAAAAGCATCCCTTTTACAGGATGCTTAGGATTGATTATGCAAGACCAGCTTCTAATCGTTCGATTCCTACTTGAATACGACGAAGTGTTTCTTCTTTTCCTAAAATGTGAGCAATTTCCATAGCTCCTCCTGGTGTAAATTGTTTACCAGAAACAGCTGTACGAACTGGCCATAAAATTCGACCGTTCTTAACTTCTAATTTTGCAGGAAGTTCCATTAATGTATCTTGGATAGCTTGGGCATCTTCCCAGTTTTCTAACGCTTCTAAAGCTTTATAAGCTTCTTTTAATGGTTCAATAGAGTTTTCCATTGTTGTTTTCATTTTCTTGTGCTTATACATTTCTAAATCGTAATCAGGTAAGCTTTCAAAGAAGTCGATCAATGGTTCAATTTCTTCTTTCGCAATACGTTTAATACGAGATTGTGTTAATGAAGCAATTTCCTTTAAATCATATGGTTTAGTGACGATTTCTTCAACAATTGGTTTTACCATTTCAAAGAATACTTCTGGATCCATAGCTTTAATGTATTCCCCATTCATCCATGTTAATTTTTCGATATCGAAGATAGCTGGCGATTTAGAAATACGTTTTACATTGAAGACTTTAATTAATTCTTCCATTGTATAGATTTCTTGATCTGTTTCTGGAGACCATCCTAGTAATGCGATGTAGTTGATAATCGCTTCTGGTAAATAACCTTTGGCAACTAAGTCCTGGAACGAAGCATCTCCGTTACGTTTTGATAATTTGTGTTGTTCATCCTTCATTACAGGAGGTACGTGTACGTAAGTTGGACGATCCCATCCATAAGAATCATAGACTAAGTTATATTTTGGTGTACTTGATAGGTATTCATTTCCACGTACAACGTGTGTAATATTCATTGTGTGGTCGTCGATAATATTCGCAAAGTTGTATGTTGGGAATCCATCGCTCTTAATTAAGACTTGTTCTTCTAAGTCTTTTGCGTCAACATCGATTTGTCCATATACTTCATCGTAGTAAGAAGTCATTTCTACATTTTCAATAGTTTGACGAATTACATATGGAACACCCGCATCTAATTTCTCTTGTACTTGTTCTTTTGTCAGGTTACGACATGGGTCAACAAATTTAAAAGAATCTCCTGCTTCTTTTCTTAAGGCTTCTAGTTCACATTCTGTACAGAAACAGTGGTGAGCACCACCTAATTCGATTAACTTTTCTGCGTACCCTTTGTACATTCCTAAACGTTCACTTTGTACATATGGTCCGAAGTCTCCACCAATATCTGGTCCTTCATCCCAGAATAATTTACAAGTTTTCATTGTATCGTAGATAACGTCTACAGCCCCATCCACTTTTCTTCCTTGGTCAGTATCTTCAATACGTAGTAGGAAATCCCCATCTTCGTGTTTCGCGATTAAATATTCAAATAATGCTGTTCTCAAGTTTCCAATGTGCATATAACCAGTTGGACTTGGAGCAAAACGAGTTCTAATTTTTTTCATAGTTTTCACCTTCCTCGTCTAGTTTACATGAATTCAATCTGTGTTTCAACAAACCAATTGAAATTGAAATCAAAAAATAGTATCATAAATACGAATTCATTGGGGTATCGCCAAGCGGTAAGGCTCCAGACTCTGAATCTGGCATTCGAAGGTTCGAATCCTTCTACCTCAGCCATTAAAAAAAATCGAGAGAAGTTTTTCTTCTCTCTTTTTTTCTTATTTATTATCTGCAATATGAATATAGCCTAAGAATGCATTGGAACAAGCCACAGTGGATTCAACAGTCGTTCCATTAAAACCTCCATGAATCGCCTTTCCATTTCCAACATACAGAGCGACGTGGCCTTCATATATACAAATATCTCCAGGAACTGGATTTTTTGTCCAATTTCCTAAACTTGCATATTCGTAAGGTGCACCATGGAATTTAATTCCAACCGCCTTGATGGCATTGGTAACAAGCATGGTACAATCCTGGGCAACACCAATTTGATTTTTGGCAGCCTTTGCGATAGCTCCATAGTCGACTCCTTGATTTACGTTTACGGTTAATACTTCTTGTGTGGAATTTCCAGATAAATCTGTGCATGTATAAATAACACGATAGATTCCAGGTTCTTCCATTTTGACATCGGATTGAATATTTAGTGAAGGATACGCATCGATGTTATCCTCTAATTTTGCGATATATGTATTGGCATCAAAAGAATCGTTTGTGGTTAAAGTGATTTCTTTTTTCTTTAATTCGATCTTTGGTGCGATATTGTCTTCTTTTTCAACTTCGACTGTAACTTCCTTTTCCATTTCTAAATTTGAATAATTTTGTTCAACAATGTTCATTGGTGAATTCTTCAAATTCTTTGATTGGATCTTAATTTCTTCTTTTCCCGTCGAAGATTTTATTGAATCTACTTTTACAAGTGTATCGTTGTAAATAAAGTAGTTTGCATCTTCATTTTTCTGAATGACTTTTACTTGAGAAGATGCGCTGTTTAAATAATTGTTAGAGTTCAATTTTTCAACAATAATTTTTTGTACTTGTTGATTTTCTGTTCCATTTAATTCGATTTTTAATTCTGATTCTTGAGGACTAACTTCAGTCGCATAAATAGGAAACGTACAAATATTCGATGTCATTGATAGAAGTATCGCAAGGCCCGTATAGATTACTTTTTTTCTATTTTCTAACATAATTACCTCCTGAGCCGTAGCTCATGTTCGAAACACTAACATATTCTCTACAATTCTGTCAACATTATGTGAACACTTCACATATTTTGGGTATTTTCTGTATATGTTCTTACATTTCTTACATTTTATGCTACAATTGTGTTATGAACTATGTGTATATTTTGGAGTGCAAAGATAGAACATTGTATACTGGATGGACTAATAATTTGGAAAAAAGAGTGGAAAAACACAACACTGGCAAAGGTGCAAAATACACGAAATCTAGAACTCCGGTTATCTTAAAATACTATGAAAAATACGAACCAAAGGAAGAAGCAATGCGACGGGAATATGAAATTAAACAATACTCCCGTCAACAAAAAATACAGTTAATGGAAAGTTTTAAAGAAGAATGATCTCCTCATTCTTCTATTTTTTTGACATACAAAAAAGGAATTGTGCATACACACAATTCCTATAGTTTATCTAAAAGAGTATTAGATTATTCACCTTTTTCAAGAGCTAAAGTTCTTGTAGTGATGTCACATACTTCAGATGGTCCATAGTATTGGATAGCTCCTGGGAATGTATAAGCAGTTTCAACAGCCCATGCATCACGGTGTGCTTCGAAGTATTTGAATGGTTTTCCTTCTAATTCAACTAATGCTTTTTTGATAACTGGTTTGTCGTGTCCGTGACGACGTTCCATGTTCATCATCTTAGTGATTGGCATACCACCAGCAACCCATTCTTCAGCTGGTTTAGATAAGTTAGAAACTTTTGATAAGTATCCAGTGTATCCATATTGGATTAACATGAATGCGTTGTATCCTAATGAGTAGCAGTAGTCAGAGTCGAAGTTAGATGGGAATGCACAACGTCCTTCGTATCCGAAGAAGTGGTGTAATGGGTTGAATTTACCTGTGTAAGTTCCAGCAGCTTTTCTCTTACCTAATTCAGCAGCAACTAATGCAGAGAATAATTTTTCTGATTCAATTAATGATACTTGTACGTTTCCGTGTGGGTCACGTTCTAAGAATAATTGTTGTTGGATAGTTTGTGGTAATAAATCGAATACTGCGAATGAAGCTTCAGTTAATCCAGCTTTGATGAAGTCATATTTAGCAGCCCATGATGGTAATTCGTTGAATGCATCAGCTTTTGATCCAGCTAATAATTCGTTGATTTCAGCGATTAATACTGAGAATTCAGGAACGAATTCAACTACACCTTCAGGGATGATAGCAACACCGAAGTTCATACCGTTAGTAGCACGTTTTTCAACTGAATCAGCGATGTATCCAGCTAATTGAGATAATGACATTTTCTTTTCAGCAACTTCTTCTGAAATTAAACATACGTTTGGTTGAGTTTCAAGAGCACATTCAAGAGCAACGTGAGAAGCAGAACGTCCCATAACTTTTACAAAGTGCCAGTATTTTTTAGCAGAGTTAGCATCACGTTCGATGTTTCCGATTACTTCTGAATAAGTTTTAGTAGCTGTATCGAATCCAAATGAAGTTTCGATATCGTCGTTCTTTAAGTCACCGTCGATAGTTTTTGGACATCCGATAACTTGAACACCAGTGTTGTGAGCAGCCATGTATTCAGCTAATACAGCAGCGTTAGTGTTAGAGTCGTCTCCACCGATAATAACAACAGCTGTTAATCCGTGTTTTTTAGCTACTTCTTCAACGATTGCGAATTGTTCTTCAGTTTCTAATTTAGTACGTCCTGAACCAATGATGTCGAATCCTCCAGTGTTACGGTAAGCATCGATATAGTCATCAGTGAATTCGATGTAATCGTCTTCGATTAATCCGCTAGGTCCGTTTTTGAATCCTAATAATACGTTTTCTTTATCAGTTGCTTTTAATGCATCGTAAAGTCCTGTAACAACGTTGTGTCCACCAGGTGCTTGTCCACCAGAAAGGATTACACCAACAACTTGTTTTTTAGCTGCAGAAGTGTTAGCTCCTTTTTGGAAAGTGATTTCTTTTTTACCGTATGTGTTAGGGAATAAAGCAGCGATTTTTTCTTGATCCGCTACAGATTGAGTTGGTTCTCCTTCTTTAACACAGATTTCAGCGATACCAT
>JAGHTX010000127.1 GCA_018065105.1 Bacillota bacterium | reverse complement strand
TTCAATTGCTCATTTATTGTTTTATCTAAAATGGCATCAATACAACGGAAATAATACCCATATCCAAATTTTCTTTCAGGCATTTTGCACCTCCTATCATTTCATAGCCTGCTATGCATTAAATATAGCATGCTATGAAATCGTTTGCAATATACTTGTCACAAAACTTGTTTTCTTATAGAATGTTTTCATGAAGAAAAATGAAATATATACAGTTGAATGTATTGATGATACAAATTTAGGATCTGGCGTTGCTAGAATTGAGAATCAAGTGGTATTTATCCCTAGAGCTATGAAAGGTGAGAAATTAGATACTCGTATTGTGAAAGTGGATAAAAGATATGCCTTTGGAAAGATTGAAAAGTTAATCGAACCAAGTCAACATCGTGTTGAAAGTGCTTGTGAAGTGGAACGATTATGTGGGGGATGCCAATTACAGTATATGGATTATCCGGCACAATTAGATTTGAAACATCGACATGTGTCCCGATTGTTTAAAAATGTAAATGAGAATATTGAAGTAGAGTTTCCAATCGGTATGGAAGAACCCTTCTATTATCGCAACAAAGCACAATTTCCCGTACAGGTAAAAGATGGACAAGTGTTGATGGGATTCTATCGCCAACATTCCAACGATATTATTCCTTGTAAAGAATGTAAGATCCAATCAAAGGAAATCAATGAAATTTATCAATATATCCAGGAAAAAATCCGTGTTTCCCAAGCCAAAGGATTACGCCATATTTTTATTCGTACTTCAAACACCGAAGCACAAGTGGTTTTTATTGGTAAATTTGAAAATAACTTCAAACCTTTGATCAATGGATTAACCGCAAAATTTCCGCAAATTACTTCCATTGTCTTCAATAAGAATCTAAGAAAAGACAATGTCATCTTAGGAGACCAGGAAAAAGTCTTATTTGGAAGAAATTACTTAATTCAGGAATGCTTAGGAAATAAAGTAGAGCTGCATTTTAAATCTTTTTATCAGGTAAACTCTTCACAAATGGAAAAGTTATATAAAACAGCCATTGAAAGTGCCCAATTATCCAGGGATATGACATGTGTAGAATTGTATTCGGGTGTAGGAACCATTGGCATGACCGTTTCTAAATACGTTAAGAAGGTCATTGGGGTTGAAATCGTTAAAGAAGCAGTCGCCAATGCGAAGCGAAACTGCAAACTAAATAACATCACAAACTGTGAGTATATTTGCGAAGATGCGAGTATATTTGCCAAAAAGGCCAAAGAAAAAGGATTAAAGATTGATGTGTTATTTGTAGACCCACCAAGAAAAGGAATGACAGATCAGGGAATACAGGACATCGTTTGTCTAAATCCTAAACAAGTCATTTATGTATCCTGCAATCCAGATACCTTAGCTCGTGATTTAAAGGTATTTGAAAAAGAAGGATATACATGTTCCGTGGTAAAACCTGTGGATATGTTCCCACAAACTACGGGGCTTGAATGTGTTGCCGTATTAAAGAAGGACTAGATTTTAAAAGAAATCTAGTTTTTTTTCTTGTATAGAGGAAAGAGTATATTGCCATCTTTATTTTTGATATAATCAAAAAAAGGAATGGTGTACTATGAACGGAAAAGAAAAATGTAAAATCTTAAAAGAAATTCGTGCACAAATTGCGAAAAATAACGATATTGAATGGATTGTCAGTGAATGTAAACACCAGGGAGATTGTTTAGGGACTTGTCCAAAATGTGAAGCAGAGTTGAGAAAATTAGAAAAGGAACTCGAAATAAAACGAAATTTAGGACACGTTGTCGCTATAACTGGACTATCCATGATGTTAGCTGGATGTTCTGTATTCGAAGGCATTTTACCTCCAAAAGATGGGGGAGATGTACCAAATCCAGACGGAGATTTAGCTGGTGATGTAGAAATTGTTGGAGAAGTGGAAGCACCAATAGATGGCGATATAGAATTCGATGGTGATGATATCGAAGAAGAAAACATAGATACAGAAATGGATTTAGAAGAGGAAGGAAATGAATAATCCAACCTTTACTACAATTGGTGTAGAAAGACTTAGAATGAATAGCGATGGAAAAGGAATTACCACATTGGTAGCTGGATATGGATGCCCGTTACGATGCCAGTGGTGTTTAAATCCACAATGTTTTAAAGAAAGCACAAAAACGGAAACTTTCACGGTCGAACAATTGATTGAAAAAGTATCCATCGATCATTTATACTTTCTCGCAACCGAAGGTGGTATTACCTTTGGGGGAGGAGAGCCTTTACTGTATGCAGATTTTATTCATTCTTTTCGTCAAAAGTGTCCAGAAGAGTGGAAAATCAATTTGGAAACGAGTTTAAATATAGAATCGGAATGCCTGTTAAAGGTGCTGGAAGACATAGATTGTTTTATTGTGGATATTAAAGATATGAATCCAGACATATATCAAAGATACACAGGAAAGAACAACGATCTTGTTGTAAAAAACTTGTCTCTTTTGCCAAAAGAAAAAACGATTGTTCGTATTCCTCATATACCTGACTATAATAACGATTCGGATATACAAGAGAGTTTGGATCAAATCCGTCAAATTGGATTTGAACAAACCAATGTATTTCCTTATGATAAAAATCGATCTCTACGAAAGCAGAAATAAATTCTGCTTTTTTAGTTCAATTTTTTTTAAAACTTGACATAGATATAGTAGGAAGGGGATGATATCTATGTCATGTGAGTCAAGAAAAGTGGAAGATGAGGTATATCAATATTTTGAAAGTATTGGGGATTATCCTCTGTTGAGTGCCGAAGAAGAATACCAAATCGCCCAAAGAGCCAAAGCGGGTGACCAGGAAGCTAAGAACATTCTAATTACTTCGAATTTACGCCTGGTGATTTCGATTGCCAAACAATATAAAGGGGATGGTTTATCCTTAATGGACCGTATCCAAGAGGGAAACATCGGCCTGATGACAGCTGTAGAAAAGTTTGATCCAAATTTAGGAAATCGATTTTCTACCTATGCGACATGGTGGATTCGTCAAAAAATTACGCGAAGCATTCAGGAGACTGGAAAGACCATTCGAATCCCCGTACATGTTTCGGAAAAACTGACAAAAATTCGTGAATTTAAAAAAGAATACGCACAAAAAAATCATATGGAACCAAGTGTTCAGGAAATTGCGGAATATATGGAAATGGATGTCGTCAAGTTACAAAAGCTATTAATCAACACCATGGACACCATTTCTTTTGAAACACCATTTAAAGACGATAAAGAAAACGTTATTGGGGATTATTTGTACGATGAATCGGCCGATACACCCGATACTACATTATCAAAGTCTTTACTTATTGAAGACATTGATTCTCTATTAGAAGGCTTATCCGCCAGAGAAAGAGAGATCTTGGAATGTCGATTTGGACTTCATGGACAAAAGATTTGTACATTAGAAGAAGTTGGAAATCGATTTCATATTACGCGTGAGAGAATTCGTCAAATTGAAAAGAATGCTATTCAAAAATTAAAAAACAATCCCAAAAGTCAGTCTTTACAAGATTATCTATTCTAAAAAAAGTCCAAGCAGAGCTTGGGCTTTTCTTAACGGATTTAGATATCGTGGAAATCTTTCGAATATTTACGTTTGATTTCCTGTTTTAGGCTTTTCTTTTGACGTCCAACATAAGAATTGGAAATCTTTTCATGTTTTGCGATTTCTTTGTCTGTCCAACCTTGACTTTCTTTCACGATCCAATGGAATTCTCGATGATCACGATATTCTAGAGCAATTTCATCTAATAGCTTTTTATGGCTGATGCAACGAAGAGAAGCTGCTTCAAAATCGGCATGCTCATCGGGTAGGTCGTACACATTTCTTTCGCCTTTCTTCGAAAGAATCTCTTTATCCAGAGAAGTGCATTTAATCAATTGATTCGAGGAATTGTACTGTTTACGAAAATTAGATGAAACTGTGTTGTGGATTACCTTAGTAAGATAGGGAATTAGAGGAATATCTTTTTGCGAACAAATAGACATAGCTTCTAAAGCCACAGAATAACAGGCTTCAAAAAGAAAATCGTACATTTCATTTTCCTGGTCAACTTCTCTATTTAAGAGCTGACTGTTAATAAAATAACCAATTTCACTAGTAAGCTGTTCTACTTCCTGGGATCCAACAGTTTCCTTGCGAATGTAAATACGTTGATACAAAGTTTCGATGGAATTAGGTTTCATGTTCTCTCCTTATACATAATAAAAGTACATGAATCGCTAGAAAAGTTGATTAAGGTTGTCAAGATTTTACGGGTAAGTGATTGGAATAATATCACAACTTTATAGGGGTGTAAAGGGTGAAAAAGAAATATTTTGAAAAAATAAGAAGATATAGTAAAATAGTCATTGTCTGAGGACGTGGTGGAATGGCAGACACGCTACTTTGAGGGGGTAGTGAGCTACGCTCGTGTGGGTTCAAATCCCATCGTCCTCACCATCTTTGGAGGTTTCTATGAAAAATAAATCGGTATTAACTGTGACTCTGTATGTATTCACTATTCTATCACTAGGGTATACAACTTATTATTTATTTAGCAGCTACGCCCAAATCAGTTCTTATTATGCATCGTACAATGTAGGAGCTGGAACCATTGCGATGACTCTTTTATCTTCTTGTTTTGCACCACTTTCCACAACTGTCATCTTATATGGTTTAGCTGGAATTAGTGATATGATGTATCAAATTCTTCATCCAAAAAAAGAAGAACTAGTCGAAGAAAAGAAAGAAGAAGTACAACCAGAACAAAAAGAAGCAGAAGGAGAATAAATTCCTTCTGCAATTTTTATTCCTTATTTTCGGCGTTCTTTTTGTTTCTTTGAATTGGATTGGCATAATGATAGTCTTCGAATTCCTGATTGGATACTATAACGGGAGAACACTTTGTGTCACAATCCTTTTTGATATCTTCGTAAAGCTGGACAAATTCAAAGATGGAACTTACTAAGAAGTTGATATTTTCTTTAAGATCGTTTGTATCTTCCGAAAGATTCATCGCATGTGAGATTTGGTTTCGCATATCGCTGATTCGTAAGTAAGAAATATACAATTGTATTAGATTTTCCTTAGGTCCCTGGTAAGCCGTAAACGTTTTTAAGCGCAAGTCTGGATTTACCATATCGTTGATACGCATAGTCGCATAATCGGAAACAATATCGGTAGAGCCTTTTTGGTATACCTTCTGACGACGATAGAACTTGATGAAATAGTGATTGATCGCATTGAATTGATAACGATCCTTAGGAATCGCTTTCCAGTACAATTGATTCATAACCTCAAAAAAAGTTTGTTTCTGTTCTTCGCTGTTGGCATAGTATAGAATTCCATTTTGAACAAAATCAATAGGAATTCGAGATTCGATAATTGTCAGTGCTTGTTGGTAGAAATGCTTATTTGTAACCCATTTTATTAATTCCAGTACATTTAATTCTTCCCCTTCCAAAAGAGGTCCATAATCGTTTTTTAGACGATCTTCCAAAATTGAAAAAATGGCGGATTCTAAGAAAGCACCTGGCTTTTTACGTTTTTTGAATGCCTGTTTTAATTTCTGAATACCAAGTTCTAACTGTGTAATGTTACAAAGCGAAATCCCTAGATCCACGGTCTCCATCGCATCGATGATTCTTTCGATATGAACATCTTGAATGTTTTTAGAACGCCAGTAGTTGGAAATCATCGTAACCTTTCCATATTGAAGGAAGGCATCAATTCCGACCAGCAATTCACTAAGTTCCAAACGTTCCTTTTGATTTTCAATAGGATTGGTAAACTTAGTAGGCTGGAAGGTCGTTGTGATAATTTGTTTAATGTCCAAATTTCCAGTTTCTTTATTAAGAAGCATCATTAATACATTGATAAAGGTATGCGCTTCGGCAATATCCAATCCTTGTAAGTCAACATATAGATTTACCTTGGTGTTATTTCCACTCAAGATGTGATGAAGGATCTCCGTAAGATTTCCCATTTTTAATGGGTTTTCTTCTTTCTTACTTGTAGGAATAAAACGCACCTTGATATGTTCGTTCTGACTCAAAGGTCGCATCTTATAGTTACTAGAAAGCTTCATAAAAAGATAGTGACGAATCCATCTTTCGACTTCTCGATTTAAAGAGGGAATTTGTGATAATAGTCTATAATAGGAATTCAACTCCGTATTGTATTGATCAAATAAATCTCCTTTCGTATTGTGAGATAATTCTTCGGCAATGTGTCCTAATAGTTCTTTTCTTTCAATACGATTCATTCCCATATAGATATCTGTTCCTTCGATATCGATTTGGTTCAAGTACTGCATAATACGATAACAGAAAAATTTATACTCCGAATAGACACTCGGAAGTTGGGCTCCCATGGAACAGAAATCACGAAGCTTTATGTCAAAATCTACGTTTTCGTCTTTAACGGCAGAAGGGGGACCTAAGACCAAAATCTTATCGATGTCCACTGTAGACAAAATGTATTTTGCTCCCGCTTCTGCTGTCGAAATTCCATCGCAATACGTATATTTACCATCTTTTTTAAAAGAATAGTAGTGATGAAAATCGTGGTGGAATGTATTTGATAATGTAGTGATAAAAATATTACGCTCTTTCATACAACCATTATATCAAGAAAGTCATTTCAATGAAAAAATTCTTAAAAAAAAGAGAATCACTAGGATTCTCTTAATAAACTACTTAATTAATTCTTGTAAAATTTGTACGGCGTTTGTAGCAGCACCTTTACGAATTTGGTCCCCACAGCACCAGATTGCCATTGAGTGTCCTGTTTCGTCAGTTAAGTCTTTACGAATACGTCCAACGAATACTAAGTCTTGATCTGTAGTATCCAATGGCATTGGATAAATTTTGTTTTGTGGATCGTCTTTTAATACAGTACCATTTCCGTTTGCGATTAATTGTCTTGCTTCTTCTACATTTACTTCTTCTTCACATTCGATGAAGATTGATTCTGAGTGAGAACGCATAACTGGAACACGGATACAAGTACAGTTTACTTTTAAGTTTGGATCGTGCCACATTTTACGAGCTTCGTTTTGCATTTTCCATTCTTCAGATGAGATTCCATTTTCATCGAATCCACCGATTTGTGGAATTAAATTATAAGCGATTTGGTAAGGGAAAGCAGTTCTAGGAGCGTTAGGATCTTTTAATTGAGATTCTAAGTCTTGGATACCTTTTACACCAGCACCAGATACAGCTTGGTATGTAGAAACGATCATACGTTTGATGTGGTATTTCTTATATAATTCGTGTAATGCAACCATCGCAATGATTGTTGCGCAGTTAGGGTTTGCGATAATACCGTTGTGTTTCTTGATATCTTCAGGGTTGATTTCAGGAATTACTAGTGGTACATCATCGCAAAGACGGAATGCAGAAGAGTTGTCTACTACAACTACACCATCTGCATTAGCCCATGGAATCCATTTTTTAGCTAAATCATTTTCTGTAGCACCTAAAGCGTAGTCTACATCTTTAAAGCTATTTTCAGTTAATTCTTCTACAACTAATTCTTTTCCCATGAATGAGAATTTCTTTCCAGCTGAACGAGCTGAAGCTAATAATTTAACATCGGCTTGGATATTTCTTTCTTCTAAACATTGAAGCATTTGTTGCCCAACAGCACCAGTAGCTCCGACAATAGCGATTTTCATTATTCTTCTTCCTTTCCTACGAATGTATCATAAATAACTTGAATTGTTTTGTGGAAGTCATCACGTTTAACTCCAACAGTGATGTTGATTTCATCTGAACCTTGAGCAATCATACGAATGTTGATGTCGTTAGCTCCTAAAGCTCCGAATAATTTTCCACATGTTCCAGGTTTTGATGACATATTCTTACCAACAGTTGAGATTAAAGCTAAATCGTTTTCAACTTTAACACTGTCACACTTTAATTCTTTCTTGATATCGGCAACGATTTCATACATTACATCTTGGATATCTTGTTCTTGTACGACTACAGAGAATGAGTCAATTCCTGATGGAATGTGTTCGATTGAAACATTGTATTTTTCAAAAATACTTAAAGCTTTACGAATAAATCCGATTTCGTTAGAAATGTGTTTTTTATAAACATAAATAGATGTGAATCCTTTTTTACCAGCGATACCAGTAATTGCGTAAGGACTCTTATATTTAGTACGTTCTTGAATGATTGTACCTTTATCTTGAGGTGCATTTGTGTTCAAGATGTGAATTGGAATGTTTGCTTCTTTAACAGGGAAGATAGCTTCTTCGTGAAGAACGCTGGCACCCATGTAAGATAACTCACGTAATTCACTATATGTGATATAGCTAATTTCCTTAGGATTTTTAACGATACGAGGATCGGCCATTAAGAATCCAGAAACGTCTGTCCAGTTTTCGTAAACATCAGCTTCTAAGCAACGAGCTAAGATAGCTCCAGTGATATCTCCTCCACCACGAGAGAATAATTGAATTTGTCCATTAGGTAAAGTTCCATAGAATCCTGGGAATACGAAGTGATCGTGTCTTGAACAAGCATCTTGTAAAGCTTCACGAGTTGCTTCCATATCCACTTCACGGTTTGCTCCGAAACGAATGATTTTCTTAGCATCTACGAAGTCATATCCTAAATATTCAGCCATCATCTTAGCACAGAAATATTCTCCACGAGAAACGATTTCCGCTTGTGTCATTCTATACATATTGGCATAGAATTGGTCTAATTCTGCTTCAATATTCATTGTTAAACCCAATTCTTTTTTGATATCTGTGAAACGTTTGCGAATGATTTCAAATACATTGGATGCGTCTACGTGGTATTGACGGTGAGCATCTAATAAATATAATAGGTCCGTAATTTTATTGTCTTCTGAGTTTTGTTTACCAGGTGCAGAAACAACAACGTAACGACGGGCGCTATCGCTTTGGACAATTCCTTTGACCTTCTTGAATTGTGTAGCGTTGGCAACACTACTTCCTCCAAACTTTGTGATCTTTAACATAACGATCTCCCTTTCATTTGTTTATTATTTGTACTTGGCGATCATTGCTTGTGGATCATCAGCTAATACTTTTGATGCAAACGCAACAAAATCTTTTGTAGTAATTGATTTTGTAGATACATAATAGTTGGCTCCGACATGTTCTACACAATCCACAATATCTTCATCGTACATCTTATTTGTACGAATTAAATAGGTATGACCTTGAAGAGTATCGCTGTAAGCGATTTCTTTTTTCAAAGAAACTTCACCAAACGAAATTCCTTCCTTAATATCAAGCACATCTTCTACTATAGCATTTGCGGTAGGTAATTTTCCAGCCCCTTGGCCATAAAATTTCAATTCCCCGATTGTTTCTCCATATAAAGAAATAAGGTTGAAGTTTGATGGAACATTAGCTTCTAAAGATGTTGCGGATACAACATTTGGCATTACGAAGGCTTCATAAGCACCGTCTTTTACACTGGCTTCTCCAATATATTTAATCATTTGTCCTTTAGACTTTAAGAATTGAATATCGTCAAAGCTGATTGTTGACATTGTATAACATGGAAAATCTTTTACACCGATACGAAGATCGAAAGATAAAGCAGAAGAGATTACGACTTTATTTGATACATCGTATCCATCGATATCTGCACTTGGATTACGTTCTGCATATCCCAATGCTTGTGCATTTTTTAATGCTTCTTCAAAGCTTTTATTTTCTTTATTCATAGAATCTAGAATGTAGTTAGTTGTTCCATTAAAGATTCCATAGAATGATTGGATTTCATCAATACGGCGAGCTTTCTTAATACTTTCAAGCCAAGGGATTCCTCCACCTGTACTTGCTTCGAAAAGGAATTTAACTCCATTTTCTTTTGCTGCTTGTAAGAAATCTTCCATGTGTGCAGCTACAACAGCTTTGTTGGCTGTGACAACATGTTTTTTATGTGCCAAACAATCCATGATGAATTCATATGCAGGATGAATGCCGCCCATCGTTTCGACAACTACATCAATCGTTTCATCTTCGCTGATGTCTTTGATATCACATACGATGATATCTAGTTTGTCTTTGTTTTGAGGTAAGTCTAAAATCTTTACTACCTCACAATCCATTAGAGCTGGTGATTTTCTTTCGTTAACGATTTCATAAACACCACCACCGATGGTTCCGAATCCTAAAATTGCTAATTTCATGTTTGTTCTCCTTTTGTATAATTTTAAAAAACACTTGTTTTTAAAACGTGGACATTGTATCATAGTAGGTGTTTTTTTTCAAGGAGGAAAATTTATGAATAAAAATTATGAATCAACACGAGATAATTCAATTAACATTACTAGTAAACAAGCAATCTTAAATGGTATTAGTGATGATGGTGGATTATATGTATGGCCAGGATTGGATGAAGTCTCTATTGATTTGAGCCAAATTTGTTCACAAACATATCAAGAAAATGCATTCACAATTCTTAGTGCTTTATTACCAGATTACACAGAAGAAGAATTAAAAGACTGCATTTCAAACGCATATACAAATACATTTGCTGCTGCCGATGTAACTCCAGTACGTAAGGTGGGGGATGTTTACGTACTAGAATTATTCCACGGACCAACTTCAGCATTTAAGGATGTTGCCTTAACTTTATTACCACAATTGATGCAAAAAGCTTTACGTTCCGCTAACCAAAAAGCGTTGATCTTAACTGCAACTTCAGGAGATACAGGAAAAGCTGCTTTAAGCGGATTTAAAGATGTAGATGATATCGATATCTGTGTATTCTATCCACACAATAAAGTATCAGCTATTCAATATCGTCAAATGGCTACACAAGAAGGTAAAAACGTAAAAGTATACGCTATCGAAGGAAACTTTGACGATGCCCAAAGCCAAGTTAAAAAATTATTCTTAGACGAAGAATTAAACGCATACGCAAAAGAACACGCAACTTTATTAACAAGCGCAAACTCAATTAACGTAGGACGTTTGGTTCCGCAAGTTGTATATTATTTTGAATCTTATAAATATTTAGTAAACCAAGGTGTCATTCAATTAGGAGAAGAAGTTTCATTCTCTGTACCAACAGGAAACTTCGGTGACGTATTAGCTGGTTACTATGCTTCCTTAATGGGATTACCAGTAAAGAAATTCTATGTTGCATCCAATGCCAACAAAGTATTAACAGATTTCATCTCGACTGGTACATACGATCGTAATCGTGAATTTATCCAAACTATTTCACCAAGTATGGATATCTTAATCTCTTCAAACTTAGAACGTCTTCTATATTATATGTCAGGAAAAGATACTGCATTAATTAAGGAATACATGGACTCTTTATCAAAAACTGGAAAATACACAGTTTCTGCAGAAATCTTAGAAAAGATCCAAGCTAAATTTGGATGTGGATATGTTGATGATACAAAGACAAAACAAGTGATTAAAGAAACTTACGATGAAACAAAAATTGTCTTAGATCCACACACAGCTATCGGTTATAGCGTAGCCAAAGAAAATGTAGAACGTCCTATCGTTTCCTTAGCGACTGCTTCTCCATATAAATTCTCACAAGATGTACTTGCTGCATTAGGTGTAGAAGAAAAGGATGAATGGAAAGCTATGAAGTTATTAACTGAATACTGCCAAGATCCAGCACCAGTTCAATTAGCTTGCTTAGAAGAAAAAGAAATTTTACACAAAGATGTAATTTCAGTAGAACAAATGAAAGTGGTTGTTAAGGAGCAAATTCATGATTAAGGTTTGTGCTCCTGCAACAAGCGCAAATTGTCTGGTTGGATTCGACTGTGTCGGTCTAGCCGTAGATTGGTGGGCTACCTTTACTTTTGAAGAAAGTGATCATACTTATGTCACTGGATGCCCCGAAGAATATCAAAATGAAGATAACTTAGTTATCCAGGCTTTTAAACAAGTCGCTGATCTATACAATCTAGAAATGCCAACTTTTCACCTGCACATTGAGTCGGATATTCCATCCACTCGTGGACTCGGTTCGTCTTCCACTTGTGTCGTAGCCGGATTATTAGGAGCCAATGCCTGGCTAAAGCTTCATTTGAGTGATGAAGAACTATTAAAAGTCGCAACCGATATGGAAGGACACCCAGATAACGTAGCCCCATGTTTGTTTGGACAAATGTGCATCAGCTTCATGGATGATGAAAAGCCATATTTAACTACGATCAACTGCGACAAATTCTATGGATTGGCAATGATTCCTAGCTATCATGTTTCGACAGCTGAAGCACGTAAGTTGTTACCAGAAACCATTCCATTTAAACAAGCGGTGAAACAAGCTGCCTATGTCTCTAGCTTTGTACAAGCTCTACACACAGGGGATGAAACAATTCTAAGAGCTTGCCGTGATTTCTTACACGAGCCATATCGTAAAGCTTTGATACAAGAATACGATGCCCTTCATGCTTATTGTCAAAGAAAAGATATTGTTATGTGGATCAGTGGAAGTGGTTCTACTATGTTGGCAATTAGTCAATCGGAAGAAAAAATTAAAAATTTAAAAGAATTTGCGGATGCAAATTTTGACTTAGAAAATCGAAGAATTTCCATCGCTAAGAAAGGAGCGTATGTCGTATATGAGTAAGTATTATGTTGTAAGCAGTGATATTCTGCCTGAGGTACTCGAAAAGGTTATTGAAGCACGTTCCTTACTGCAATCTGGTAAAGCCAAACGCATTAGTGTTGCGGTAAAAGAAGTAGGAATTTCTCGAGGAACCTACTATAAATATAAAGATGCTGTATTCGCATTTAACCAAGATGAGTCCAAACGAAAGGCAATTGTTTCTACAATTATCAGTAGTGAAAAGGGTTCTCTTTCGCAAGTGCTAAACTTATTGGCTGGTTTACAAGTCAATGTATTGGCTATTAACCAAACCATTCCAATCAATGGGGTACACACACTTTCCTTAACATTGGATGTTAGTGAAATGGAATTTAGTGTACAAGGCATGATTGATTTAATTAATGACCTTAAGGTCATCGAACGTTGTGAATTAATTGCGGTCGAATAATTATGAAACAAATTTTATCAGTGATTTTTGGATGGATGACAATCGTATGCGTTGTCGTCTTTTCCGTTTCTAGCATTGCGCTAGATACAAGTTTTTATACTACCCGTTATGAAAAATACAACTTTGCCCCACAGCTAGGTGTCAGTCGTGAAGATTTAAACGAGAGTATCGAAATCTTATTGGATTATCTTGTGGATGAAAGAGATGACATCCATGGAGAAATTACCTTATATGGTAAGAAACAAGAAACTTTTAATAAAAGAGAAACCGATCATATGGTAGATGTGAAGGCTCTTTATCAGAACGCTTTAAAAACAGGATATACCAGTGCCATAGGTATGGTCATCCTTCTCGTTTTCTTTATCTGGAAAGAAAAAAAGAAATGGCTAGCTTATCTTACTAGAGGCTTTTTAATTGCGATGGCTGCTTTTGTGACCTTTATTGCCTTTATCGGTATCTGGTGTATGTATGATTTCACTGCGTTTTGGAACTGGTTCCACACAATATTCTTCACCAATGATCTATGGTTACTTGATCCAAGAACAGACTTTATGATCAATATGTTGCCAGAAATTATCTTTAGTCAACTTGTACAAGCTATCGTCTTCCGTGTGTTACTATTGCTTGTTCCGGTGAGCCTGTTCTCACTCTATTATCGTTTTAAAAAAGCACCTATCGGCTTTTGGAGAAAACCATGATTCTTGCTTCCAAATCACCTAGAAGAAAAGAAATAATGACAGAATTAGGGTATACCTTTGAAATCGCAGTTTCCCAAAAAGAGGAGATTTTTGATCAAAATCTATCTTTGGACGAAGCACTAAAGAAGGTTGCCAAGGCAAAAAATGAAGAAATTCGTAGGCACTATCCCGATGAAATCATCGTTTCTGCAGACACCATTGTTTGTTTTGAAGATAAAATACTCGGAAAACCAAAAGATGCAGAAGATGCCATTCGCATTCTTTCTTCCTTATCTGGACATACGCATCAGGTAAAAACAGGCGTGTGTGTATCTTCTTCGCAAAAAGTGGAAACGATTGTGGAAACGACAGATGTGCTCTTTCGAGAACTGTCTCAAGAAGATATTCTGGCGTATGTAAATTCGGGAAAGTGTATGGATAAAGCGGGTGCCTATGGTATACAAGAAACCGATTTTGTCCAAGAAATTAAAGGTTCCTATTCCAATGTTGTGGGCCTTCCTAAAGAAAAGGTTACAGAGCTTTTACATGCAGTTTGTGAAACTTTGTGAAATTACTAATTTGTTTGTAAAGCCTATGCCAACGTGCTATTATACAAAGGCACTAATTATTTAGGAGGTCAATATTATGGAAAATGTTGTAAATAAAAAGGATTTAGCTGAAAAATTAGCAGAACAATTCGGATGCACAAAAAAAGATGCACAAGCATATGTAAACGCAGTATTTGAAGAAATCACAAATGTATTAGTAGACGGTGGAGCTGTCGATGTATTTGGATTTGGAAAATTCTCAGTAACTGAACGTGCTGGACGTGAAGGAATCAACCCTTCTACAAAAGAACGTATCACAATTGCTGCGACAAAATCTGTTAAATTTAAAGCTGCTAAGGCTTTAAAAGAAGCTGTAAAATAAGAAATTCAAAAGTTAGCTCTCGTAAAGAGAGCTCTTTTTCTTTATACTAGATTTATGCGAGCAATTATTGAAAATACCATGACTTTTGTCAAAGAAACATTTGAAAAAGAATATTCAGGACACGATGTCTGGCATACCATGCGCGTGTACAAACTGGCAACAAATCTAGCCAAGGAAGAAAAGGCAAATCTGTTTACGGTACAACTGGCCGCCTTATTACACGATGTAGACGATTATAAGCTATCTAAAGATACGTATCCAACCAAACAGAAAACTAGAGATTTCTTAAAATCACAGGGTTTAGATGAAGCGTCCATTGAATCCATTGTTCATATTATTGACCAGGTTTCCTTTAAAGGAAGCGATTCGCAAGTTCCAGATACTTTAGAAGGAAAATGTGTACAAGATGCTGACCGTCTGGATGCGATAGGGGCTATAGGTATAGCTCGAGCCTTTACCTTTGGCGGACATCACAATCGCGTTTTATACGACCCATCGATTCCACCACAACTTCATATGGATGAGAAAACGTATCGAAATCATGTTTCCACAACCATCAATCACTTTTATGAAAAGTTATTCTTATTAGAAAAGATGATGAATACCGAAAGTGCTAAGAAAATAGCCAGTCATCGCCAACACGTGATGCAGGAGTACATGAACGAATTTTTACTTGAATGGGAAGGAGAAAAGTAACATGAGAAATTCGAAAAAAAGTTATCTATATATTCTGTCAATTTTATATTTGTGCAGTGTTTATTTGATTCCCATTATCTATCTATTCAATAAAGAATTTAACCCTTTCGCATTTACGATTCCCGTTCTTTTAACGGTATTTAATAGCGTGGCAGCCATTCTTTTGTGAAGAGATGTGAGTCGAGAAGACTTCTTAGCAGCAGCCATTCTAATCAAGTATGGAATGATTCCTTTTTATTGTTTTGGAAGCTTAATTAATTTACTTCTTGTATTGACCATTATTATTCCTTTACCATTTATGCTTTTCTTAACCGGTAGTGGGGTATTGGCCGCATGGATCATAGGCTGGTTTCTCATGGTTGGATCCGCCCCATTTGCTCTTGTCTACATTTTTAAGACAAAAGAGGAAGGAAGCGTACCAAAAAGTTTATGCATTCTATCTGCCATTTGCCAGTTCATCCTTTTAACAGATGTTATTACCATAATGGCGATGTGCTTTAAGGATAAAAAGTTTGTGAAAACGACTTTAGGTGTTTTGATTGGCAGTATCCTTTTGATTGGACTGATCTTTATTGGACTTATTAATTATGCGGTTTAAAGCTTTTTCTTAAGAGAAAAGGCTTTTTCTTTAAAAAATTAATCTATTTTTAATCTTTCATAAATTTGTTCATAAAAAAGCCCTGGTAATATAGAGCCATCAATAAAGAGAAAGATGAGGAAACATTTATGAAAAAAGTATTCGATATGATGCGTTACAACTATATTCAAATGAATAGAAAAGGATCAGAAGTATTCAAGATGCCACTTGGTTTATTCTTCGTGTTATTCCTATTAGGATTTAAAACTTTATGTATTTTAATGGTAGTTAGCTTATTCTTTGATTTCACATATAGCTTTACTGGAAAAGATGATATGACTGCAGTAAATACATTCATGGACAAAGTGAATCGCATTGTGATGCAAGTAAAAGAACAATTTTAGTATCTTATCCTAAGCCTAACGCAACTTATGATTCTACGATTAAGAATATACAGGATTGTGATATACTGAATACGTATTAAAATAGTATTCAATTTCTGAAAAAGGAGATTTAAAATATGGAACCTATTGATAAAATTGACCGCTTAAGAGAAAGTGCCAATGTTTCATTTGAAGAAGCAAGAGAAGCTTTAGATGAAACAAACTGGGATCTACTAGATGCGGTTGTATATCTAGAAAATCATGGAAAAACTGTTCAACCTATTAATACAACAAAATCCACAAATAAGGATGAGATTCCACCTCTTCCTTCGGTTAAACAAGTGGTAGAAGACAATGAACAGATCTATCAGGATGAAGAACAACTTCCAGAACGAATTAAAAGATTTGCGAGAAAGTGTTTTGAATTCCTTCGCAATAACTCCTTAAAAGTCAATAAAGATGGAAAGAAATGGTTTAGCACACCACTATACATCCCTCTTATTCTGATATTGGTCTCTTGGACCTGGTTTTTGATCATTGCGATTATTGCCTTATTCTTTGATGTTCGTTATGTCTTTGTGGGAAAAAACAGTTTAGATAAAGTGAACCAATTCATGGACCGTATCTATAAAATTGTAGATAAAATCAAAGAGGAATTTAAGAAAAGCTAGGAGGCAAGAGTATGGGAGTACGCATTTTAGTCGTCGAGGACGATGCAGGATTAGCGCGCTTTGTAGAATTGGAACTACAACACGAAGGTTATGAGGTTACTTGTTGTGACGATGGCAGAAAAGCTCTACAAACAGCTTTAGATAAAGATTTTGAACTCATTCTATTAGATATCATGCTTCCTGGTTTAAATGGACTGGAAGTATTAAGAAGACTGCAGCACGAAAAAAGTACACCGGTTATTTTATTAACCGCTCGCGATGCGATTATGGATAAAGTTGCTGGTCTGGATGCTGGGGCTGTCGACTACATTACCAAACCTTTTGCGATTGAAGAATTACTAGCTCGTATTCGTGTAATCTTGAAATTATATGGAAGAAAAAATACTGTTGTGGAAAAGGTACAAGACGAAGATCAACTAGTTTGGGGAGATTTAACTTTATCGGTAAAGAAACATGAAGTTCGCTTCAATGGGGAAGAAATCGAATTAAAAAATCGTGAATTCTTAATGTTGAAAACATTACTAGAAAATATGGACATTGTTCTTTCCCGAGAAACTTTATTGGAAAAAGTATGCGGTTATAACTATGTCGGAGAAACCAATATCGTAGATGTATACGTGCGATATCTTCGCCAGAAAATTGATGAAACCTATGGAGTTAAAATGATCCACACCATTCGTGGAGTCGGGTATGTGATTAAGAAGGGAGAAGCCTAGTGGAATCCAATCAAAATCGAGTGACATCAATTACTCGTAGAATTCATAGAGCCTGGGTGTTCTCTAAAATTCGTTACTACATAGGGATGGACTTTTTGCTGGTTTTCTTACTATTCTTTGGTTCTTTATTAGAAAAAGAAATTAGTAGATTTGGCACATTTTCATTGGATACGGAAAGAAAATTTGGAATTATTAAAGATTTTCCATATTTTGATTATCAGGTAATGAATCTTTCTACAGAGAAGATGGTACACTTTCCCTTAAAAGGAATTCTAGTGGTTATTGTGGCTGCCTTGTCGCTTATTATCCTTTCTCAAATACTAAACTTAGTTTTTTCGTATGGAAAGGAACATCGCAAGATTCGTAAAATTTTAGCACCTATCGATGAGATTGCCCTAAAAGCCGAAGAACTTAGTAAGTTATCTTTTAATGAAGAAAAATACCATGTGATTGAAGATGCGATTACCCATATGGAAGCCAATGACGATCAATTGTTAGAGTTCCACGACCGTGACCTGCAAGGCGTGGAAACCGCTATGAATAACTTGTTAGTTTCGATGCGAGAAAGCTATCGTCAACAAGCCCGTTTTGTCAATGATGCCTCTCATGAACTTCGTACACCGATTGCGGTGATCGAAGGCTATGTAAATATGATTGCCCGCTGGGGAAAGAAAGATGAGAAGGTTCTAGATGAATCCATTGAGGCCCTACAAAAAGAATCGGCGCACATGAAACGCTTAGTGGAACAATTGCTGTTCTTAGCTAGAGGGGATGCTGGTCGAAATAAGTTCGATATTGAAGAAGTTTCCTTAAAAGAGTGTATGCAGGAAATCTATGAAGAGTCTTTAATGATTGATGAGGACCACGTTTATCGCTATCATCCTGAAATGGATATTATCGTACAAGCCGATCCAACCATGTTGAAACAGGCCGTACGTATCTTAGTCGATAACGCTGCCAAATATACGAAGAAAGATGATGACATTCTTTTGTCCATCGGCAAGGATGAAAAAGGTAGAGCCTATCTGCAAGTACAAGATACAGGCATTGGTATGATCGAAGCCGATGTGGAACACATGTTCGAACGATTCTATCGTTCGGATGAAGCAAGAAAATATAAAGGGACTGGTTTAGGACTATCCATCGCAAAATGGATCGTGGATAAACACAAAGGACACTTTGAAATATTATCCAGACCTGGATTAGGTACCCGCATTCGAATTGTATTATCATAAGGCGAGAAATCGTCTTTTTTAAATAAGGAGGTATGCATATGTCAGAAAAAGAACAAATTCTTAACAGTGAAAAACCATACTCTAAAAAGGACATCGTGCAAGATTTAAAAAAATTAGGACTCAAACAAGGCGATGTTGTTCTTGTTCATTCTTCTTTATCAAAAATAGGATGGGTGATTGGAAGAGAAATATCCATCATTCAAGCGTTATTGGAAGTCGTGGGTCCAGAAGGAACGATCGTTATGCCTTCGCATTCCACAGGAAACTCTATGCCCGATTATTGGCAAGAACCACAAGTTCCCAGAGATTGGCTGGATTTTATAAAAGAGAATATGCCTTCTTTTGATCCCGCCTATGCTCCAACAAGAAATATGGGAAGAATTGCGGATGCGTTTTATCGCTATCCTGGAACGATTCGTTCGAACCATCCCCAGGTCTCTTTTAGCGCAAATGGAAAGTGTGCAAAAGAAATCACAGAAAACCATTCGTTATCTTTTGGCTTAGGAAAACATTCGCCTTTACAAAAATTATATGATCTGGATGCGAAGATTTTATTATTAGGCGTAGGTTATGAAGTATGTACAGCTATGCATCTAGCCGAAAGTAAACAACCATATATTTTAACCGAAACACAGGGAAGTTCTTTGAAATCGGGCTGGACAGAATTTGAAGAAATCGTGTATGACGATTCCGATTTTGCCTGGATTGGATTAGATTTTGAAAAAGAAAAGAGCGTCAACCAAGGTTTTATTGGACAAGCTTATTCCAGAGTATTCTCTTTACCCGAAGTGGTAGATTTTGCCAAGATTTGGATACAGAAGAATCGAAAAAGCTTAGTCAACATCCCATCGGAGGAGTTTAAAAACGTATATTATTCACACATGGAAAAAGATTTTCCAGAAGATGAACTGAAACCACTAGAGCGTATCGAGACGAATCCATATTCACACCAGTATGGCTATTACGAAAAAGGATTAAAAGGGTATGCCGTTGTGGTAAATGTTGATAAATATTGTTTGTTGGACTATTTTGCGATTTTCCCACAATATCGAAAAGAAGGAAATGGTTCAAAATTCCTAGAAATCCTGTTAGACCAGTTTCCAAACCAAACCTGGGTGATTGAAAGTGAAGTCCCTTATGATGAAACGTCCGAAAGACGTTTACAGTTTTATCAAAAAAATGGCTGGATTTTATCCGATTATACCATTGTGTTGTATGGGGTAGACTATCACATCTTATCGAATAAAAAACTTGGAAAAGAAGAAATCGATCATGCGTATAGTTTCTTTTATGCACCAGAATTTAAGAAAGAACATTTTTATGTCGTAGAAGAAGAAAATAAATAACTCTATCGGTTGTATGTGTTTCCTATATTTAAAAATGTAAGAAATTATGCATCTCATAAATAAATTTACACATCTTGTATAAAGGTGTGTTTTTTTCTTTTCTGGATTGTGTATATTGGTACTATGAGGTTAGAACTTATGGAGAACAGATTAAGAGAATTGATTGAAAAAAATACAGACTTTACCAATGATGGATTTTCTATTCATTTTGAAAAAGATACAAACACCTGGCATTGGATTATTCAATCTATGGGAACAAAATACGCTTATTCTATAATGGCAGATATTCTATGCGAACTCTTTAAAGAAAAATATGGTGTCGAATTTATTTTTCATGAAAAATGTGTGGCTTATGAAATCGCATATCACGTAAACTGTTACATGGATGTAAAAGGATATAAGGGATATACTCGACCACTATCTTCCTATTTGCTTCTCCAACAAACAATATTGGATCGCTGCAATATCGTAGATATCTATCAGGCAGATGTCAAAAGTTTTCGACAACGTGTTATCTTTAGGTATCGAAAAGGGATTCGTAAAAGTCTGGTGGGAAGTGAAAGAGATCCTTTTAGAAGATTCATTAAACACAAAAAATAGGTTCCAATATATTCATTTACTTAAAATATATTGGAACCCTTATAGAATAAATCTATTCATGATTACTCCTTTCTAGTTATTTTCATAGGGGGAATTTATTAATGATGTTGCTGATGTAGTAAGTTAAGTGTCCATCGGTTTATACTCTTGTTTCCTTTCTTTTTTGTTTGTTTAGCTCTTTTGTACCTTTATTATAACGCACAAAAGGAGAGTGTAAATGGGAGTGGAAAAGATGGACATTTAACTGGAAAGAATGCACATAAATGTTTTTTGCACCAAAGAATTCTTAT
>JAGHTX010000117.1 GCA_018065105.1 Bacillota bacterium | reverse complement strand
GGAATGTGGACAATCACATTAGCTTCTGGTTTCGCATTCGCCATTCCTCAATTAATCGTGGCTTACTTTGTAGGACCTGAATTATGTGTTGTAGTTGGTGCGGTATGTTCTATGGCTGCTACAGTATTCCCTGCAACAAAGATGAAACCAGATCCTAAATACGCAGTTAAGATGGCATCTGCAAGCAATGAACCAATCGATGTTACAAAAGCTTTAATTTCTGCTTGCCCATTCATTTGTATCTTCGTATTCTTACTATTAACTTCAAAATTGGTATCACCAATCAATAGTTTCTTGGCTCAATTCGCTAGTACAATTACAGTTTACACTGGACCTAACCCAGGAAGCTTAACACTATCTTGGATCAACACACCTGGTGTATGGATTCTATTATCTGCAATTATCGGTGGTGTTGTTCAAAAAGCAACTCCTCAAATGTTTGGTGAAGTGTTCTTAGCGACTTTGAAACAAATGACTAAGACAGTATATATGATGTTAGCTATCTTAGGATGTGCAAAAGTCATGATCTACTCTGGAATGATTTCTGATATTTCTGCCTTCGTAATCGCTGTTACTGGTTCATTCTATCCATTATTTGCTCCACTACTTGGTGCTTTAGGAACATTCGTTACTGGTTCTGGTACATCAAGTGAAGTATTATTCGGAGCTGTACAATTAAATGCAGCTACTGAATTAGGATCTAACCCATATTGGATGTGTGCTCTTAACTCATTAGGAATCGCTGCTGGTAAGATGATTTCTCTTCAAAACATCGCCATTGGATTAAGTTCTGTTCCTAATGGTGAAGGAAATGACAGTAAGATGTTATCAAAGGTTATTCCTTACACAGCTGTATTCATCGTATTGATGTGTATCATTGCTTTCATTGGTGCTAAAATCGTATAAAAAAATCGGGACGATTCAATCGTCCCTTTTATAATGCCCAAATTTTATTCAATAATATCTTTAACCATTCTTCCTGATTTACAGAATCCAATAAGTTAACATTACATTTACTTAGATCTCGGAATTGTCGTTTTTCGCACATTGTCGCTCCCCTGTTTGGTCCCATATTACAATCTACATCCACAGAAACCTTAATGCCTGTAAATAATTCCGGATTTGTTAGATAAAGGATTGTGCATACATCGTGAAGATTTAAAAGACCTTCGTGGGCTGCATCTTCTTGAAAATAACAGAAATTCAACATTTCTCCATAAACAGATTCGATCTTCTTTCCACTATTCTTTAATTGAAGGATGTTTTCCAAATCAATTCCACAATAATGCGTTACATCCAAAGAACAAAGAGTAATTGGTAAACCAGCATGAAAAACGATTTTTGCAGCTTCCGGATCGGTAAAGATGTTAAACTCTGCAGTTGCCGAAGCGTTCCCTACAATACTTGCTCCTCCCATAATGACCAATTCTTCAATATGTTCTTTTACTTCTGGGTAAGTCTTTAAAAGAAGAGCAATATTTGTTAGTGGTCCAGTAGGTACCAAAGTCACTTTCTCTTCTTTCATAATGGTTTCATACATATATGATATACCATGTTCACTCGCTAATGTTTTATCAGAATCTTCTAGTACGACATATCCTAATCCGGTTGGCCCATGCACCTCTTCACAACACACCATAGGCTGAATTAAAGGCTCTCTCGCTCCACGAACGACTGGAACATCCAATCCTAATAAATACGCTAAATTTAAGGCATTTCGTGTAACAATATCTGTGGTTTGATTTCCAGCCACACTGGAAATTCCTAATACTTTTAAATCTTTTTCACTCGCTTTTGCACAAGCAAGCATCACGGCATCATCGATACCAGGATCACAATCTATCCATATTTTTCTCATATAATTATCCTCACTATGGAAAGTATATCATATAAGAACTATAAAAATGTATTTTCCCACATGAGTTACTTCTGCATCCAATACTTTACGCATTGTATTTTATAAACCATTTCTCTAGTAAAATATTAAAAAAAAGACTTGGATTTCTCCAAGTCTTAATCACCTATTAAAGTTGAGGTCCAGCAGCAACTAATGCTTTACCAGCTTCGTTTGTAGTATATTTAACGAAGTTTTTGTTGAAACGAGCAGCTAAGTCTTTAGCTTTTTCATCCCATTGTGAAGCATCTGCATATGTGTCACGTGGATCTAAGATGTTTGTATCAACACCAACTAATTCTGTTGGTACTTCGAAGTTGAAGTATGGAATAGTTTTTGTTGGAGCTTCGTTGATTGCACCGCTTAAGATACCATCGATGATTCCACGAGTATCTTTGATAGAGATACGTTTTCCAGTTCCGTTCCATCCAGTGTTTACTAAATAAGCTTTAGCTCCTGAAACTTGCATTTTCTTAACTAATTCTTCAGCGTATTTAGTTGGGTGTAATTCTAAGAACGCTTGTCCGAAACATGCAGAGAATGTTGGAGTTGGTTCAGTGATTCCACGTTCAGTACCAGCTAATTTAGCAGTGAATCCTGATAAGAAATAGTATTGAGTTTGTTCTGGAGTTAAGATTGATACTGGAGGTAATACTCCGAATGCGTCTGCTGATAAGAAGATTACGTTTTTAGCAGCAGGTCCAGCTGATACACCGTTTACTTTAGAAGCGATGTTTGTGATGTGATCGATTGGGTAAGAAACACGAGTGTTTTCTGTTACTGATTTGTCAGCGAAATCGATTGTTCCATCTTCAGCAACTGTAACGTTTTCTAATAATGCGTTACGTTTGATTGCATTGTAGATATCTGGTTCAGATTCTTTGTCTAAGTTGATAACTTTAGCGTAGCATCCACCTTCAAAGTTGAATACTCCGTTGTCATCCCATCCGTGTTCGTCGTCACCGATTAATAAACGTTTTGGATCTGTAGATAATGTAGTTTTTCCTGTTCCTGATAAACCGAAGAAGATAGCAGTGTTTTTACCTTCCATATCAGTGTTTGCTGAACAGTGCATTGAAGC
>JAGHTX010000169.1 GCA_018065105.1 Bacillota bacterium | reverse complement strand
ATTCTTATAAAACTGATGCTTTGGATCCGTTTTATCAACAACTTTATTTATGAGCCTGATCAAAACCTTCTACAATCGCAAACGAAGAACTTGTTCCAATTCGAGTAGCACCTGCATCTATCATAGCTGCACAAGTTTCCCAACTGCGAATGCCTCCCGCCGCTTTGACTTGTACTTCTTCACCAGCACACGCTTTCATTAGTTCTACATCTTCTACGCTAGCTCCACCGGTTCCAAATCCTGTACTGGTTTTAATAAAGTCGGGTTTTACTTTTTTAGCGATGCAGGCAGCCTGTTTGATTTGTTCTTTTGTCAAATAACAGTTTTCGAAGATGACCTTAATAATTTTATTGTATTTTCGACAAAGACCAACCATAGCGCGCATTTCTTCTTCAATATAATCTAAATCCCCCATGATCAGTCTTCCAACATTTAATACATAATCAATTTCATCCGCTCCATCTAGAATCGCATTTTCAGCTTCAGCAACCTTAGACGCGATACTCATCTGTCCTAATGGGAAAGCGATGGCAGCACCTACATGAATGTCTGTATCTTTTAAAAACGCTTTGCACCAGGCTACGGGAGAAGAATTAATCGCAACCATAGCGGTATGTAGTTCTTTGGCTTCGTTACATAATTTTTCAAAATCTTGTTTTGTCGCAAACGCTTTTAAATTGGTATGGTCAAACATACGAGTTAGCTGTTCGCGAGTAATTGTACTACTATTCATCTTTGTTACTCCTCATTGTATACATCAAGTGAATCTTATTTTTTAGAATAAAGATAACTGTTCGAATTTTTCCGGATATTCTTGTAAGTATTCGAAACAAGCTTCAGGGGTATAAAGAATGTTGTATTTCTTACAAGTATTCTCAAACAGTTTCATCAATCGATAATGATTGGGACTATTTACCATATAGGAATTTCCATATGTCCGTATATAGAAATCTTTTAACCCTGGAAAATGTTCATCCAGCTTTTGATAGAAATACTCTCGATTTCCTTCACGAAGAGTGACGCCTATTCCGAAACAGATAATACCTTTCACATGGGCTTTCACACACATCGACAAGAGTTGTCTAAAGTTTTCTTCGTTATCGTTTATATACGGTAAGAACGGAGAAAGCCAGACAATGGTTGGTATACCTTGTTTGTGTAGTTCCATTAAGGCTTCAAATCGCTTGCTTGTAGGACAGACATGTGGTTCTAGAGTTTGACAAAGATTATCATCCGCTGTTGTCAGTGTCATTTGTACCACGGCTTTGGAATGCGCATTGATTCTCTTCAACAAATCTATATCTCGTAATACTAGATCGGATTTAGTAATAACAGTGGCACCAAAACCATAATGATCAATGATTTCCAGACATTGTCGGGTCATTCCTAATTTCTTCTCTAAAGGCATATAGGGATCACTCATAGAGCCCGTTCCAATCATGCACTTCTTCCTTTTCGATTTTAAGGCCTTTTCTAATAAAATCGGTGCATTTTCTTTTACTTCGATATCCTCAAAAGGATGATGCATCTGATAACACGTAGAGCGACTATCGCAATAGATGCATCCATGCGTGCATCCTCGATAAATATTCATTCCATTATTTTGGGATAAGATTCCTTTGACTTGTACTTTATGCATATCTCTATTGTAACAAGAAAAAACCTCCAAAGTCTTCTAAACTTTAGAGGTTCTTGTCATTAAATTACATCTGCGTATTTTAATGCATCTTTTCCAGTTTCTCCAGAAGAGATACGATATACATTTTCTACGTTGTATACGAAGATCTTTCCATCTCCCATATTTCCAGTGTATAAAGCTTTACGAGCTGCTTTTACAACTTTTTCTACAGGCACTTCACTTACAACGACTTCAACTTTTAATTTAGGTAACAATTCCATATTAACCTTGGCTCCACGATAGTATTTTTGTTGTCCCTTTTGAACTCCACATCCTGTAACTTGGGTAACGGTCATACCACCAACACCAACCGCATTTAAGGCTTTCTTTAAAGTATCGAATTTTTCTAGCTTTGTGATAATTTCCACCTTAGACATTTCTCCATATCCAGGTAAAACAGTGGCTGGAATCGCATCGTTTACATCTACAGCTGGTGTAGAAGATGCCACTTCTAATACTTCTTCAGGAATATCGTAAGCGGATAAATCGATGTCTTCATCTTCTAATAAACCAATGATATCACTAGTCATCGCAAATCCTGCATACGCTGTTTCTAATCCGTGTTCTGTGGAATCTAGACCAACGATTTCTTCGTGAGCAGATACACGTAATCCAATTGTTTTATCAATGACTTTAAATGTGATAAACATTGTTACGGCTGTCCAAGCGCCGATGGCAAGTAATCCAACACATTGTTTGATTAATAAATCAGCTCCACCACCGTAGAATAATCCATATACTTCATATCCAGTAGAATCAGTTCCACAAGCTAATAAACCAACCATGACAGTACCTAATATACCATTACACATATGAACGGCTACGGCTCCTACTGGATCGTCAATTTTTAATTTGTAGTCTAATAGCCAAACACCAAAGATTACAACTAATCCAGAAGCAATTCCTTCAATTACAGCTCCAAATGCATCGATATAATCACATCCGGCAGTTACACAAACAAGTCCAGCTAATGAAGCATTCAAACACATCGAAACATCAGGTTTACCATAACGGATCCATGTATAGATCATACAAGTAACTGTGGCAATGGCTGGAGCAATTGTTGTTGTTCCAAAGATTGTTGCCAATTGGATCGAGTTAACAGCAGCAGCACCGTTGAATCCATACCATCCAAACCAAAGAATGAAACATCCTAAGGCACCAATGGTAATGTTGTGACCAGGAATACCACGAGGATTTCCTTCTTTATCAAACTTACCAATACGAGGTCCTAAGATCTTAGCCCCAATCAATGCGGTTAATCCTCCAACAAAGTGAATAGCAGCACTTCCGGCAAAATCGTGGAATCCCCATTGGGCTAGCCATCCGCCACCCCATACCCAGTGTGCTTCAACAGGATAAACAATCAAGCTGATCACAAAACTGTATACACAATATGAGATAAACTTTGTTCTTTCTGCCATAGCTCCCGAAACAATAGTTGCGGCTGTTGCACAGAATACTAGGTTAAATACTAAGCTTGACCAATCAGTTCCGGTGAAGTTGAATAGTGGATTTTCTCCCCATCCAATAAATCCTCCAACGTCTTGTCCACACATAATACTGTAACCAATAATTAAGAACGCTACGGTTCCTAAGCAGAAATCCATCAAGTTTTTCATGATGATGTTACCGGCATTTTTGGCTCTAGTAAATCCGGCTTCAACCATCGCAAATCCGGCTTGCATGAAGAATACTAGGGCAGCTCCAATTAAAAACCAGATTCCAAATACTTGACTTAATACTTCTTGAATCATAATACAATCTCCTTCCATTTTTTATCAAAAAAGAAAAAGGTGCTCTGAAACATTTCTGTCTCAAAGCACCTTTGCCTTTATGAACAATAAGATAATAATGTAAATAATTTCAAAAATCAAGGACTTTTTACATTTATTTACATTTTAAGGAAGAACCAATAAATCCAACGAAAAGTGGGTGTGGTTTATCGGGTCTTGACTTAAATTCTGGGTGGGCCTGGGTAGCCACAAAATAAGGGTGATCTTGTAGTTCGATCATCTCAACGATATATCCATCGGGTGATGTTCCAGAAATCACCATACCGTGTTTTTGAAGAATATCACGATAGTCGTTATTTACCTCATAACGGTGACGGTGTCTTTCTTCAATTTGTATCGCTTTATACATTTCACGGGCGATAGATCCTTCTTTTAACACACATGGATACGCCCCTAAGCGTAGTGTTCCTCCAATGTTTTCAATGCCGTTTTTATCTGGAAGAATGGTAATCACAGGATTTGTGGTATTTGGCTCCAATTCACTGCTGTGGGCATCTTTTAGACCGCACACATCACGGGCAAATTCAATAATCGCAATTTGCATACCTAAACACAATCCTAAATAAGGAATTTTGTGATCACGGGCATATCTTGCCGCCAAAATTTTTCCTTCGGTTCCTCGCACACCAAAACCACCAGGTACTAAGATACCTTTCATGTCTTTAAACGTTTCTTCTACGTTTTCGGCTGTTACTAATTCAGAATCGATCCAGTGAATATTTACTTCACAACGATGATGAATTCCTGCGTGTTTTAATGCTTCAACGACACTTAAATAGGCATCGTGTAGAGCAATGTATTTCCCAACAATCGCCACATCGACACTTGTTTCTGGATGGATAGAGTATTCAACCATTTGTGACCAGGCTTCTAGATCCGCTTCCGGACAAGGGATTTCCAAGCATTCGCAAACGGCCTGGGCAAAGTTTTCCTTTTCTAATAGAAGAGGCACTTCATAAAGCGATTTGGCATCTAAGTTTTCTAAAACGTGTTCTTTTTTCACGTTACAGAATTGAGCAATTTTAGCGCGCATTCCTTCTTCAACTGGATAATCCGAACGACATACTAAAATATTTGGCCACAATCCCATTCCTTGTAGAGCTTTTACACTCATTTGGGTAGGCTTCGTTTTTAATTCTTGGGAAGCTTTTAAGTATGGAATTAAAGTAACGTGCACAATAATCGCATTGTTGGTTCCCACTTCACTTTGGAACTGACGAATGGCTTCTAAGAATGGCTGGGATTCAATATCCCCTACGGTTCCTCCAATTTCAATGATCGCAATGGTGTTTTCTTCTTCACTTTTGGCGTGATAAAAACGGTCTTTGATTTCATTGGTGATATGAGGAATTACTTGTACTGTACTTCCTCCATAATCTCCATGTCTTTCTTTATTGATAACGGACCAGTAGATCTTTCCTGTCGTTACATTTGAATTATAGTTTAAGCTTTCGTTGATAAAACGTTCATAGTGTCCTAGATCAAGATCCGTTTCGGTTCCATCATCGGTTACGAAAACTTCCCCGTGTTGAATTGGGTTTAATGTGCCTGGATCCACATTGATATAAGGATCGAATTTCTGCATAACCACATTATATCCACGAGATTTTAATAATCGCCCTAAAGAAGCACCTGTTATCCCTTTTCCTAAACCAGAGACAACACCTCCGGTCACAAATACATACTTAACCATAGTCTACCTCCTAAAAAATTGTACTTACACCCATTGTTCTTTCTTCTAAGACACCTAATAATACTTGTACGGTATCTAGAGAAGTAAACATAGTTACGTTATTTTCGATGGCACAACGACGAATAGCGGCCCCGTCCTCATAGTGAATTCCAGAGAATACCGAACGGGTATTGATCACATAGCTTACATATCCGGCCTTGATCGATTCTAAGATTTCTGTACTTCCTTCGGATAGTTTTCTTCGAATACGAGTACGAATTCCATGTTCTTTTAGGAATACAGCGGTACCAATTGTGGCCTCAATGTTGAATCCCATATTGTAGAATCGACGAATGAGTGGTAAGGCTTCTTCCTTATCTTCATCGGCTAGAGTAACAATGACCGTTCCATAGTTGTGTAGTTTGATACCAGAGGCAATCAACGCTTTATACATAGCTCTGTGTAATGAGTTATCGTATCCAATGGCTTCTCCAGTGGATTTCATTTCTGGAGAAAGGTAGGCATCCATTCCTTTTAATTTCGCAAAGGAGAAGGCTGGAGCTTTGACACACCATCTTTCTCTTTCTTCTGGATACAATCTAAAGATACCTTGTTCTTTTAAAGATACCCCCAGGATAACTAAAGTTGCGATATCGGCAAGTGAGTATCCAGTCGCTTTGGATAAGAATGGTACCGTACGAGAAGAACGTGGATTTACTTCAATGATGTACACTTCTTCATCTGGAGCTACGATAAACTGGATATTAAATAAACCAACGATTCCAATACCCAATCCTAATTTCTTGGTGTATTGAAGGATTTTTCCTTTTACTTTGTCACTGATACTGTAGGTAGGATATACACTGATCGAGTCTCCTGAGTGGACTCCGGTTCTTTCTACCAGTTCCATAATTCCTGGTACAAAGACATCCACACCATCACAAATGGCATCGACTTCGACTTCTTTTCCACGAATATATTTATCAACTAGTACAGGCTTATCGGCATCGACTTCTACCGCACTTTGTAGATAGTGGGAAAGGTCGGCTTCTTTGGCTACGATCTGCATAGCTCTACCACCAAGCACAAAGCTTGGGCGTACAAGAACTGGATATCCAATTTCTCGGGCGGCCTTGATTCCATCTTCAATGCTGGTAACCGCTGTTCCTTTTGGTTGTGGAATGTTTAGATCCAATAATACTTTTTCAAACGAATCACGATTTTCGGCTCTTTCGATCGCATCAAAATCACTACCAATAATCTTGACCCCATATTCTTCTTGTAAAGGCTGGGCTAAATTGATGGCAGTTTGTCCTCCTAGAATCGCAATAACTCCATCGGGTTTTTCCATTTCAATAATATTCATTACATCTTCGATAAATAATGGTTCAAAGTATAATTTATCCGATGTCGTATAATCCGTAGATACGGTTTCCGGGTTGTTGTTGATGATAATGGCTTCGTATCCGGCTTGACGAATGGTCATGATCGCATGAACTGTCGAATAGTCAAATTCTACCCCCTGACCAATACGAATAGGACCAGATCCTAATACGATAATTTTCTTTTTATTCGAAATGATTGATTCATTTTCCGATTCATAAGTCGAATAGAAATAAGGAATGTAGCTTTCAAATTCAGAAGCACAGGTATCGATCATTTTATAAACTGGGAATATTTTACTTTCTCTACGTTGATTAAATATTTCTTTTTCGTTTGTATTCCATAATTTGGCAATTTCACGATCGCAGAATCCTAACACTTTGGCTTCTTTTAGAACAGAAACAGAAAGTGGATTTTCTATCAATTTTTGTTCCATTTGTACAATATGTACTAATTTATGTAAGAAGAAGACATCGATACCGGTAATGGAAGAGATTTCTTCAACCGATACATTTCTTCTTAATAGTTCCATGATTGCGAAAATACGGTCGTCTCTTCCTTGAATGATATATTCTTTCATGTCTTCCGTAGATTCACTGTCAAATTTTTCCATGTGCAGGTGATATACACCAATTTCTAGAGAACGTACGGCTTTTAGAATACTTTCTTCAAAAGTACGTCCAATAACCATAACTTCCCCAGTCGCTTTCATTTGTGTCGATAAATCGTTTCTTGCGTCGTTAAACTTATCAAATGGGAGACGTGGCATTTTTGATACCACATAATCTAGCGATGGTTCGAAAGAAGCTAGAGTATTGGCAATTTTGATTTCATCCAAGCGCATACCTACTGAAATTTTGGCAGAGACTCGCGCAATCGGATATCCACTCGCTTTCGAAGCTAAAGCGGAAGATCGGGATACACGCGGATTGACTTCAATCAAATAATATTGGAAGGATTTTGGATCCAGCGCAAATTGTACGTTACATCCTCCTTCAATTTTTAGAGCACGAATGATTTTTAGAGCACTATCACGTAACATGTGATATTCCTTATTGGTTAATGTTTGGGATGGACATACAACAATGGAGTCTCCCGTATGGATTCCTACAGGGTCCACGTTTTCCATGTTACAAATGGTGATAGCGGTATCGTTCGAGTCTCGCATAACTTCGTATTCGATTTCCTTATATCCTTTTACACTTTTTTCCACCAAAACCTGGTGTACAGGAGATAATTCCATCGCATTTTTCATAATTTCTAAGAATTCTTCTTCATTATAGGCAAAACCTCCACCGGTTCCTCCTAGGGTAAAGGCGGGTCTAATAACAACGGGATAGCCAATTTGTTCAACCGCAACCAATCCTTCTTCAATGGAGTTAGCGATCATAGAAGGAAGAACGGGTTCTCCTAATTGAAGGCACAATTCTTTAAACAGTTCTCTATCTTCGGCTTGATCAATACTTTCAATGCTGGTTCCTAGAAGTTCTACATCGCATTCTTTTAAAACGCCTTTTCTTTCTAGGGACATGGCTAGGTTCAATCCGGTTTGTCCTCCTAATCCAGGAAGGATGGCATCGGGTCTTTCCATACGAATGATTTTTGCCAGGAATTCTAGAGTTAATGGTTCCATATAGACTTTATCGGCAATTGCGGAGTCGGTCATAATGGTTGCTGGGTTTGAGTTACATAAAATAACTTCATATCCTTCTTCACGAAGGGCCAGACAGGCTTGGGTTCCTGCATAGTCAAATTCTGCAGCTTGTCCAATGACGATAGGTCCAGATCCAATGATTAAGATCTTATGAATATCACTTCTTTTAGGCATGGTTCTGTTCCTCCTTGAACGCTTGTATATGTTTCATAAAAGTATCGAATAGATAGGCACTATCTTGTGGTCCTGGTGCACTTTCCGGGTGATATTGTACCGAAAATACGTGCTCTTTATCACAAGCCACACCTTCAATGGTGTTATCTAATAAATTAATATGCGTAGTTTGTAAAGGGGTATTTTTTAAGCTTTGATCATCCACCGCATACGAGTGGTTTTGTGAAGTGATTTCAATAGAATCCGATAATAAATTCTTAACTGGATGGTTTCCTCCACGGTGACCAAATTTTAATTTATAGGTATCCGCTCCATACGCTAAGGAAATGATTTGATGTCCTAAGCAGATTCCAAAGATTGGATACTTTCCAATGCAGCTTTTAATTGTCGAAATAGTTTCTTTTACATCTTTTGGATCCCCAGGTCCGTTGGAAATAAAGATTCCATCAGGATTTAAAGATTGAATAGTTTCTACTGTGGTATTCCATGGAACCACTACAATTTCTAAATTCTTTTTAGCCAATTCTCTTAGAATGTTTTTCTTAATTCCACAATCGATTACGACAATCTTATAAACCGGATTTTCTGGTTTACTGTAGGTATAAACTTTTTTAGTGCTTACTCTGGATACCTGGTCTGTGGCAAACACATGATTTCTCAAAGCAGCAAGTGCTTCCTGGGTATCTGTTTCACTATCTACTATATAGGCTTTACAACTTCCGAAATTTCGAATATGTCTTGTAAGTTGTCGCGTGTCAACTTGTTGAAGTCCAACAATGTTGTATTGTTTCATCACTTCTTCTAGACTTTTTTCGTTTCTAAAGTTGGATGGTGTATCACAATATTCGCGTACCACAAATCCAGAAAGTGATGGGACATCTGTTTCATAATCGTCTGCACACATTCCATAGTTTCCGATTAATGGATAGGTCATGACTACCATTTGGTCTGTATAAGATGGGTCAGATAAGATTTCCTGGTATCCTACCATAGAAGTATTGAAGACTAACTCAACCATTTTGTCTTCTAAAGATCCAAATCCTTCTCCTTCTAGGACAAATCCATCTTCTAGTATTAATTTGCGTTTCATAATAACCACCTTTCTATTTCACTGGGTATTTTGAATCGAAACATGCTTGACATAGTGGTAAATCCAATGTCATTTCTTTTAAATCATCCAAGTGCATATATTCCAAAGAATCCGCTCCAATGGTTTCACAAATTTCATGCGTCGATAATTTTGTTGCGATCAATTGGGAGTTATCCGGAACATCGGTTCCGTAGTAACAAGGATATAGGAATGGTGGCGAGCTTATGCGTACGTGCACTTCTTTAGCGCCTGCCTTTCGCATCATGGAAATTAGATTACGAATGGTTGTTCCTCGTACAATGGAGTCATCGATCAATACCACTCTTTTATTTTTTACTACGCTAGATAGAACATTTAACTTTAGTTGAACCGCTGACATTCTTTCTTCCTGACTTGGTTTTATGAAAGTTCTTCCAACATAGCTGTTTTTAGAAAAAGCTAATTTAAAAGGAATTCCGGACTCTTCGGCATATCCAACAGCAGAAGTAATCCCAGATTCAGGTACCCCTGTAACGACATCAGCATCTACTGGGTATCGTTTGGCCAGTGCCTTTCCTCCACGAATTCTCGCATCGTAGATGGGTATTCCATCCATGGTAGAATCCAATTTGGCAAAATAAATATATTCAAAAATACAGTGTGCCTGTCTTTGCGCTTTTAGACAGATCTTAGATTCAATGCCAAACTTACTGATCACAATGATTTCTCCAGGCTCAATATCACGAATGAATTCTCCTCCTAGAGCATCAATGGCCGCACTTTCACTCGAAAGAATATAGTCTTCTCCTTTTTTTCCTAGGCATAATGGTTTTAGTCCAAAAGGATCTCGAACCCCGATTAGCTTTTGTGGGCTCAACAACAATAAGGCATATCCACCCTTTAACTCTTTGGCAACTTCAAGAATCGCATCTTGAATAGATTCACTTTTTTCTTTTCTTTGCAGGGCAATTTTATAGGCAATCACTTCTGAATCCGTGGTTCCTGAAAAAACGGCACCTTGTGCTTGTAAGGATTCTCTTAACTCGTGAGCATTCATAATATTTCCATTATGTGCCAGAGCTAATGTTCCTTTTAAATAGTTTAGAAAGATAGGTTGGGCATTTTCGATAGAGCTTTGTCCAGTTGTCGAATATCGCACATGTCCAATTCCAATGTTCCCTTTTAAAGAATTTAGAATTTCTGGATGAAATATTTCACTAACCAACCCCATTCCTTTATGGGAATAAATATTTCCTAATGGGCCTTTGGTATCACATACTACAATTCCAGCCGATTCCTGACCACGATGTTGTAGAGCGTGTAATCCATAATATATAGAAGAGGCTGCGTTATTGTCGGTTGAAAAATAACCGAATACACCGCATTCTTCTCTAACTTTATCCATCGAATTTCCCTCCTTACTAAAAAAAGAGACACTACCCCCTACGGGATAGTGCCTCTTTGCACAAAAAATTCATCTTTAGAATTGTAGTAAAATCAATGTTAATTGTCAAATAGATTCTGTATTTCTTTTTAGTTCATATTCTGTTGAGGATCTGAATCATTGTATTCCCTTATAGAAAGAGTAATCGTCTCATCGGTTAGAAAAGTTTCTACCTGACTATACATTTCCAATAATTCACCTAAGTCATCCGGTATTTCAAGGCCAAAACGATTGCGAATTTCCTTCTTTTTCTTCTTACTATTCATATTCTTGGCTAGTAGGATAGATAGTGGTGATTTAAGTCGATCGACTTGTAAAGGAATGTCATCTGAAGTGAACGCTTCGGTTACCTGCATCATATTAAATCCCATATCTATCTCTTTTTTGGGTCCACCAATGGCCAGCTTCACACAAATTGTGTTATTCTTCTGTTCATGATTTACATTGATGACCAGACATTCTAGTTTTTTTGACTTTTTCTCATCTTGAGGATTTGCGTACATTTGTAAAGAATACTGTGTTTCTCTGAACCTTTTATCCTCATGCGTATTAACAAGATAGAAATATATTTTTTCTTCCTCTTCTTTAAAGATATGCATTTCAAAATAATCAGGCATTATTCCTGTTTTTTCATATAACTCTTCCCAAGTATCTGGCATTTTCAAGTTCTTCTTAAAAAATTTTTCTAATCTCTCTATTGAATAGTCTTGGAAATCATCAATATATTGTTGAAACACCCAAGCCACTACCGTTTTATGCATTAACATCTCTTTTTTAATTTTTGATAAAATCATTTCTTTATTTACAGTAATTTTATTTACTTCCTTTTGCACGGACTCACTCCTTTTCATATATTTCATCAATCATATTCGCAATAAAGCTATTATCCATATTTGAATATTTCTCCGTTACAATCTGGATACACTCTTCCTTTTGCACATGTAACATAAAGAAGCTTTCTATCATGTTCCTTATGCCATTTATCATCTCTTCAAGCCGACCTTCATGTTTACCTTCACATCTTCCTTCTTCTCGAATTCCTACACTTAGATTGCACATAATATCTAGACTCCTATCCGTAGAACTGATCTACCATATTTTTAATCACTTCACTGTTTACAGATGGATACAATTCCGTCACTTTTTGAATACACAGATCTTTTACAATCTGATACTCAAAATGAATTCTAATTATGTTTTTTATACTATTTATGACTTCTTCTCGAATTCCTGCACTTAGATTGCACATAGTATCTAGACTCCTATCCGTAGAACTGATTTGTCATAGCTATCACTTTTTCTTTTTCAATTGAAGGATATTTCTCCGTTACAATCTGGATACACTCTTCCTTTTGCACATGTAACATAAAGAAGCATTCTATCATATTCCTTACACTATTTATCATTTCTTCTAGTTTTCCTTCTTCTCGAATTCCTACACTTAGATTGCACATAGTATCTAGACTCCTATCCGTAGAACTGATTTGTCATAGCTATCACTTTTTCTTATTCAATTGAAGGATATTTCTCCGTTACAATCTGAATACATTCTTCCTTTTTCACATGTAACATAAAGAAACTTTCAACCATTTTTCTTATGCCATTTATCATCCCTTCAAGTCGACCTTCAAGCTTACCTTCGATTTTACCTTCAATTTTACCTTCACATCTTCCTTCTTCTCGAATTCCTACACTTAGATTGCACATAGTATCCAAACTCCTTTCTAGATCCTCATCCACTTTGAATCC
>JAGHTX010000098.1 GCA_018065105.1 Bacillota bacterium | reverse complement strand
TAACGTTCGTTTCGGTAAACCATTCATCTGCGGATGTATCGGTGGTGCTGCTGGGGCAATGTTCGCTTCTATCACTGGATTAGGTGCTAGTGGAACAGGTGTTACTGGTATCTTCGGTTTATTACTATGCTTACACGCTCCAGTTAAATACATGACAATGTTTGCGATTGCTGCAGGTGTGTCATTCGCATTAACTTGGGTATTTGGATACAAAGATCAACCTAAAGCTAAAAAAGCTGCAAAACCAGCTCCAACTGCTGAAGTAATCACATGTGACAAAGGTGCTGTTGTTCAACCAGTTAATGGTGAAGTTGTACCAGCTTCTGAAATCCCAGATCCAATGTTCGCTCAAGAAACAATGGGACCAAGCGTAGGAATCGTACCAAACGATGGAAATGTTTACGCTCCATTTGATGGAACTATCACAATGGTATTCCCTACTAACCACGCTGTAGGAATCACTGGAGATAACGGAATGGAAGTATTAGTACACGTTGGTGTAGATACTGTTCAAATGAACGGAAAAGGATTCGAATGCAAAGTGGCTCAAGGTGATAAAGTAACTAAAGGACAATTATTAATGACATTCGATTCAAAAGAAATTAAAGCAGCAGGATATTCAGATACAGTTATCGTGGCTTTAACTAACGGATTCGACTGTAATAACGTAAAAAAAGCTGCATAGTCTTATGAAAGAGTTTCGTTATACAATAACTGACCAACAAGGAATGCACGCACGTCCTGCTGGCCGAATTACAGCTGTTGCGAAACAGTTTAAAAGCTATACAACGCTTTGGACAAAAGAAGGAAGCTTCGATATTAAGAAACTCCTTCAATTCATGGGTTCCAATGTAAAATGCGAAGACACAATTGTGGTTCGTGTGGAAGGAATCGATGAAGAAGAGTGTGCTATAGCTTTGGAAAACGCATTTAAAGAAAATCTATAACAAGCATGGATGGTATGTATGGACAAAGAATTAACTAAGAATTTGGCAATGATGCTCAAAGATCCCTTTTATCTTAAGTATCATCTTATGCCACCAGGTGGATGGTTAAACGATCCCAATGGTCTTTGTCAAATGGACGATACCATCCATATTTTTTACCAATATGCCTATAATCCCAATGGAGGATTAAAGCACTGGGGACATTATACGACAAAAGATTACGTAAACTACAAGGATGAAGGCATCACGCTATATCCAGATGTATATACCGAAAAAGATGGAGTCTATTCAGGAGCAGCTTTCGTAGAAAATGGAATGCATCTATTCTATACCGGAAATGTAAAGTTTCCTGGAAAACACGACTACATTCATTCGGGAAGAGGCGCTTTTATCAATTATGTTTACAGTAAAGATGGAATGACTTTTTCCAAAAAGGAAACTTTATTATCGAATATCAATTATCCAGCCGACATGACATGTCATGTACGAGATCCAAAAATTATTGAAAAGAATGGTTTATACAGTATGGTTTTAGGAGCCAGAGACAACAACGATGTGGGTTGTGCTCTTGTATACAATTCTTTAGATCTAAAAAACTGGAAATATGCCTATCGAATCGATACCGAAACACCATTTGGTTATATGTGGGAGTGTCCAGATTTGGAAACCGTGGATGGACAGGATTTCTTAATTACTTGTCCACAAGGAATTCAACAAGATGGATACAAATACGAAAACAAAGATTCCAATGGATATTTCAAAGTGGATGGAAAATTAGCGTATGACTATCAGGTCTTGGATTATGGATACGACTACTATGCACCACAATGTTTTAGAGACAGTAAAAATAGATTGATTTCGATTGCCTGGATGGGAATTCCAGATATTCCGTATAAGAACCCAACGGTTGAAAATGGATGGCAAATGGCCTTGACACTACCAAGAGTGATCACAAATGTGAATGGAGAATTATACCAATATCCAGTCGAAGAAATTTTAAGTCTTCGAAAAGAACGAAAAGAAGTTGTATTGGATTCCAATCCGATTTCTTTGGAAAAGACTTGCTGGATCCAATTCCAAAATGAAAAGAAAGATTTTCATATTCGCTTAGGAAATTTAGGGCTAAGCTATGAAAATGCCTTATTTACACTATCTTATCTTTGTGATGGATATGGAAGAACAAGTAGACATATAGAAATAGAAAAGATGGAAGTATTCGAAATCTTTATGGATACCTCTTGTTTTGAAATCTTTATCAACAAAGGACAAAAGGTTATGACTTGTCGTAACTATAGTTTGGAAGATTTAACTATTGAAAGTAATTCACCAATCGCAATGCAGTATGCAGGAATGAATTCATTCCATATTCAATATAAATAAAATTCTAGAGGATATGAGAAGTATCCTCTTATTTAAAAAGGGGAGTTTTTATGAGTGACTTATTAAACAAAGCTAGAGAATTTGAAGATACGTATAAAAAATACGCAGACAAAGAAAGACCCGCTTTTCACCTGACTGGTGGAATTGGTTGGATCAACGATCCAAATGGATTCTCTCTATATAAAGAGGATTATCATCTTTTCTTTCAATATCATCCATTCTCAACACACTGGGGACCTATGTATTGGGGACACGTAAAGACAAAAGACTTTATCAAGTGGGAAAGACTACCGATTGCGATGGCTCCCGATAGTGAAGTGGATGAGAAAGGATGCTTCTCTGGAAGTGCCATTGAGTTAGAAGATGGCAAACAATTGTTGATGTATACAGGGGTAAAAGAAGTACGTCGAAGTGACGGTATTCTAGAAGATATTCAACAACAATGCATCGCCTTAGGAGATGGTGTTGATTATGAAAAAATAGATAGACCTGTATTATCCGCTCAGGATCTTCCTGTAGGAGCGAGTGAAATTGACTTCCGTGATCCAAAAATCTGGAAAGAAGACGGAAAATACTACGTAGTGATTGGAAATCGTACCGAAGATGGAAGTGGGGCTGTTCTTCTTTATGAAAGTGAAGATGCGCTGCATTGGGAATATAGAGGAATCATCGATCGTTCTTACAATGTATACGGAAAAATGTGGGAATGCCCAGACTTTTTTGAACTCGATGGAAAACGTGTATTAATCACATCTCCACAAGAAATGATTCCTATTGGACTGGAATTCCATGCCGGGTATGGCGTTATGGCTCTACTTGGTGAATACGATAAGAATAACTATCAGTTCAATCGTGAAAGTGTACAATCGGTAGATTACGGAATTGATTTCTATGCCCCTCAAACGCTAGAAACCAAAGATGGAAGACGTGTGATGATTGCCTGGATGCAAAACTGGACAAATATTCATTCCCAACCATCGGGTATTCGCTTATTTGGCTCTATGACCTGTCCTCGAGAACTGCATGTAGAAAATGGACGATTGATTCAAAATCCAGTTAAGGAACTAGAAGCGTATCGCACCAATAAAGTGGTTTATAAAGAAGTTCCGATTCAGACAGTCACTAGTCTAGAAGGCGTTTCTGGAAGAATTATCGACCTAACCGTTACGGTAAAAGGCAAGAATTATTCAAAATTTAAAATGCATATTGGACAAGATAAAGACCACTATGTATCCATTCGATATCGTAAGGATAAAAACGTGATTCGTGTGGACCGTACTCGTTCGGGAGGACGTTTTGACATTGTTCATGTCCGTGACTTTGTGATTGATGAAAAAGAAGAATTAAAATTAAGATTTTTAATCGATAAATATAGTGTGGAACTCTTTGTCAACGATGGAAGACAAGCCGCAACCTTTATGATCTATTCACCATTGAGTGCTGAAGGAATTACTTTTGAAAGTGATGAAATGGTCAGAGTGGATGTAGAAAAATACGATATTGAAATATAGAAAGAAGCAAAGAAAATGAAAGAATGGTCAAGAGAAGAACGATACAAGGTTTTGGAAAGTGCAGATCAAATCAAAGATCTTTACGAATCCATTTCTAAATCCGTGTATCGCCAAGCTTATCATGTGCAGCCAATTACTGGATTATCCAGTGATCCAAATGGATTTACTTATTTAAATGGAACATGGCATTTATTTTACCAATGGACACCTTGGGGTGCGGTTCATGGATTGAAGTACTGGTACCATGTTACTTCGAAAGATTTAATTTCCTGGAAAAACGAAGGAGTTGGATTACATCCAGATACCATTTATGACAATAAAGGATGTCACTCTGGTTCCGCTATTTGTAAGGATGATGAATTGTATTTCTTCTATACAGGAAATCATCGTAACGAAAACTGGGAAAGAACACCATGGACATGTGCTGCCAAATTGGTAGATGGAAAACCAGTCAAACTGGAAAAACCACTTTTTGGACCAAGAGATGACTATAGTGAACACCAAAGAGATCCAAAAGTGTTCTATAACGAAGAAAAACAAATGTACTACATCTTTATTGGAGCACAAACTCTAGATCTTAAAGGATGTGTACAAGTGTATAAATCCAAAGATTTATTATCTGGATGGGAATTTGCCGGACAATTAAAGGTACCAGGATATGAATCTTTTGGTGGTATGTGGGAATGCCCATGTATTGAACGTATTGGAGATACCGATATTTTATTATTCTCTCCACAATATACAAAACTACCAGGAAGAAGCGAAAGTACAAATCATAATGTCTATCTATTAGGAAAAATGGATTTTGATACGTTAACTTTTACTCCAAATGGAGAGTATAAACATTTAGACTATGGATTTGATTTCTATGCAGCCCAACTTGCCAGCAATGTGCAAGACAAAGACAAAGCGATCATCATTTCCTGGATCGGACTTCCAGACAACCATTATCCTACCGAAGAAGAAGATTACGAAGGAAGTATGACACTTCCTCGAGAACTACGAATTGTAGATGGAAAATTAATTCAAACACCTTTACAGGAAATGGAAGCTTTACGCAAGAAAGAAATCAAAGAATTATCCAGACAATGTGAATTGTTGGTGGATGTGAACGATGCAAGCTTTGATCTAAACCTTTTCACGAAAGAAAATGGAGAAGGTGGTATCCGTCTTCACTACGAAGAAGGAAAAGGAATTGAAATCGATCGTACAGGATTAGATAAACGTTTTAATGAAAAAGTAGGAGAAGTTTTAACGGTACCTGTAGAAAAACTAACTTCTCTACAAATCTTTGTAGATCACAGTTCAATTGAATATTTTATCAATGGTGGAGAAGCCGTATTTACATCGCACATGTATCCAACCCAAGAAGAAATGCATTATACAATGAGTGACAATGCATCTCTAACAATTTATGAATTAACATCATCTGTAAGTGATGATTTTGTAGTATAGAAAAGAGAAGTATATGAAAAAAGTATTTGCGAGTGATTTTGACGGAACTTTATATTTCTATAAAGCCGAAGACGATCGAAAACTACCAATGGAATCGGTAGAAAAAATTAGAGAATATCAAGCCCAAGGACACTTATTTGGACTTTGTACAGGAAGACAAGTGGGAGGTTTAACTCCATTTATTACAGGATTTGTCAAACCGGATTTTTATATCACAAGTAGTGGTGCCAACATTGTAGACAAAGACCTAAAAGAAATTAAGAAACAAGGTGTCGACAGAGAAGTAGCCGATATTTTATGTAAAGAATTAAATCCTCAAGGATATCGTATTACATTAGATATCGAAGGAGATATCTGTGTATTTGCGAAAATGGACTATCCAGGATTCTACTATGTGATCGATTGTGTAGACAACGCCCCAAAAGGATTGATTCACCAGGTCAGTGTACACACCGAAAGTTTAGAAGATGCCGCTCGTATTGCCGCTGATGTCAATGCTCGTTTTGGAGATAAGGTAGAAGCTTTCCAAAACGTTATTGAAGTTGATATTGCCCCAAGAGGATGTTCCAAAGGAAAAGGTGTTGAAATCTTACGCCAATTCTTAAAAGACGAATATGGAGATGTCATTTTATATGGAATCGGAGACTCTATTAACGATTTACCATTAATTGATGCAGCCGATGTTTCTTATACATTCCCATATGCACCAGTAATCGTGCAACAAAGAGCGGATAAAGTCGTAGAAACCATCGTCGATGCCTTAGAAGATAGTATGAAGGATTAGTTATGGCGGATTTAAAGAAATCTAGAGAATACGAAGCGAGCCAAAAAGCAATCACCGATCCAGAAAGACCTGCCTTCCATGTAACAGGAATGACTGGATGGATCAACGATCCAAATGGGTTCTCTACGTATAAAGGAGAATATCATTTATTCTTCCAATATCACCCTTTTGATGTGGTATGGGGACCTATGCACTGGGGACATGTGAAAACTCAAGATTTTGTGAAATGGGAATTCTTGCCATGTGCCATTGCCCCAGACCAACCTTATGATATCGAAGGATGTATTTCAGGTAGTGCCATTGAGATGAAAGATGGTAGACAATTGTTGTTCTATACAGGAATGACAAAAGACAATTTACATCCTGGTCATGTCGAAAAAAAGGAAACATTATATCAAAATCACTGTATTGCGATTGGTGATGGAATAGATTTTGTGAAATACGAAGGCAATCCGAATGTATTGGCTTCCACAGCTCCAAAGGGCAGCTGGTTAGAAGATTTTAGAGATCCAAAAATCTGGCTAGAAGAAGATACGTATTATGCGATCATGTGTTCCAGACCAGAAGATGGAAGCGGACAAATCTTACTTTATAAGAGTGAAGATGCCCTAAACTGGGAATATGTTTCTATCCTTGCCTACAACGATGAAAAACTGGGTAAAGTTTGGGAATGTCCGGATTTATTTGAATTAGATGGAAAATACGTATTGATGGTCAGTCCACAGGAAATGGAATCGGATGGATATGAATTCCACCCAGGATACAACACGATTGCCTTTATTGGAAATTACGATAAAGAACAATATAAGTTCAACAAGGAAATCTATCATTCGATTGATTACGGAATTGACTTCTATGCACCACAAACCGTAAAAACATTTGATGGAAGAAGAGTTATGATTGCCTGGATGTCAAACTGGGATTGTACTTCATTCAAGGATCCGGGAAAACACTGGTTTGCCCAAATGACATTACCTAGAGAAATTCGTGTTGTGGACAATCATTTGATTCAAAATCCAGTACGAGAAATCGAAAACTATCGTACCAATAAAAAATGTGTTCAACAAACCATTTGTGGGGATAAATATTCGGAAGATGTTTCTTTTGAAGGCATCAAAGGACGATATTTAGATCTAACAATCAATGTTTCTCCAACAAAAGAAGATAGCTATCGTAAGTTGGACATTAAATTGGCAAAAGATGATAAACATTATTTCTATGTATCTTATAATCCAGAAGAAGATGTAATCAAAGTAGATCGTAAGTATACAGGTGCTCGTATGGATGTCTTGCATTCTCGTGAATTCAAGGTAAGAGATCAAAAAGGAAATCTAAAGATTCGTTTTATCTTGGATCGTAATAGTGTAGAGATGTTTATCAATGATGGAGAACAAGCTGCAACTTTTGTTCTATATACACCATTAGAAGCCGATGGAATATCTTTGAAGACAATGGGAGAAGCCAATATCTCTATTGAACAATATGAATTAAAGTCTTGTGAAAAATAACACAAGACTTTTTTTGTATAGAGTTTTGTGCAGGAATCCACAAAGTTGACAAACGTGCGTATATAAAATATCATATAAGCACGAAGGTGGTGATCATACATGCGAAAAATGACATTAGATAGAGTAGAAGGCATTCTTGAAGTATCAAAATCAAAAGAGCTCAGTATATCTAGAGAAGGTTTTTATAAATATGTTAAGGCAAACGAATATGAGAAAGTTGGTCCAGGTATGTATGTATCCCCAAATGAGATTGTAGATAAACTATGGATCCTTCATAAGCGGTGTCCTGGCGGTGTAGTTTCTCACGATGAGGCGTTATATTATTATAATCTAATCGACAGAGAGCCATTATCTTATACTATAACTGTATATAGTGGATATAATGCGACAAAATTAATTAAATCAGGATATAAGGTTTATTATGTGAAGAAAGAGTATTTGTACCTTGGAAAAATAGAAGTAGTGGACAATTTTGGGAATACCATTCCTATGTATGATCTTGAAAGAACGATAGTTGATTTGATTCGAAATAGAAGTAAATTTGAAATTCAAGATTTTGCCACTGCAATAAAAGCATATATAAAACGAAAAGATAAGAATTTGATTCGATTATTTGAATACGCCAAAGTATTCAAGGTTGAAAAGCTACTTAGGATGTATATGGAGGTATTACTTTAGTGAAGCTAACAGTGGCACAGATTAAAGGGAAGATAAAAAGTTTAGCTAGTAAAAATAACGCAGATGCAAGATTGTTGTTACGCATCTATATGATGGATAGATTTTTAGATAGATTATCATATTCAAAGTATAGAGATAATTTTATTATCAAAGGTGGAATATTAGTAACATCGATGGTCGGTGTTGCGATGAGATCTACAATGGATATTGATACAAGTATTAAAAATTTAAATCTTAGTGAAGAAGATGCATTAATAATCATCAAAGAAATATCAGAGATATCTTTGGATGATGGTGTTGTTTTTGAGATTATGAAAGTTGAAAAAATTATGGATGATTTTGAATATCCTGGAATTCGAATAGAGTTAAACGCAATAATTGATAGAATGATAACCCCAATAAAAATTGATATTTCTACAGGAGATATTATTACTCCTCGAGAAATTGAGTATTCTCACAATCTTTTACTTGAAGATAGGGCAATTAAAATATGGGCATACAATTTGGAAACAGTTTTAGCAGAAAAACTGCAGACAATTTTGGTAAGGCATATATTTAATACACGAATGAGAGATTTTTATGATGTGTATGCATTAACGAATCTATATGAAGATTCAATCAATTACCAGGTTTTACATGATGCATTTGTCGCAACATCGCAGAAACGAAATAGTCAGTTTGAAAACACCGAGGAAATAATTCAAATGGTAGCTTCCGATGGTGGTATTCAAAATCTGTGGAAATCGTATCAGAAAAAGTATATTTATGCTTCTGAAATAAGCTTTGATGAAGTCATAAAAACTGTTCGCATTTTGATTCAAAAAGTTGGTAAATAATAGTGTAAATTCATGCAAAAAATCAATTAAATATTAAAATCAATAGATATTGATAAATATATAATTTCTAATGGATGCGATAGGAAAATGAATAAAGATTCAGTCTTGTGAAAAATAACACAAGACTTTTTATTCTCCTATTGAAACCGGTACCATACTGTGATATATTAATTATGGAACCGGTGCCTCTCGGTTCTGCAGGTGTATGATTGTTCGTAATGTATTCTCCTATAATAATCCACTATAATTCGTTTCCAAGCTTACGTCTCTCTCCTTAGTGAGTAGGAATCAGAATTGTCTTCAATGTTATTGAATGATTGTATATCTAATCTTCTAGGATTCTCATTATTTCATTATTTGCCTCTTAAAAAATAAAATCCTAGTCCTTTGTATGGAATTGTCAAGTTTCCATACTTTTTTTATGTTTTTGGAAGTGAAAGAATACACAATATTTATCAAATTAAGTAAACGTTAAGATTAAATACAGTTTAAATTTAGATTTCTTCGTTATTCTACGCACGTAAAGAAAGCTAGAAAGCTTAGGGAGGAGACAAAAATAGAAAAAGATATTATCACATTTTGACTAGAAAAATTTGGAATACTATAAAACCTAAGATTAAAAATAGAAATGGTTGTTTTTTATCTTTTCTTTGAAAAAATTAGTATTATTCAGGTAATAGAGAAACTATAAGAAACAGCTAGCTTGAAAAATTACACGGAATAAATAAACAGTCGCTAAAATTTATTATTTAAATTCTCTTTCTGAAAACATAGAAAGATGATGTAAATTTGTTGAAAATGGCAACATAATTGTAGATAATAGCGATAAAGAAAATTAAAGAAAGAGATATTAACATGAAGAAATTAATTGTGACATTATTATCAGCCGGTATGGCATTGGCATGTGTTGGATGTGGTGGATCAAGTAGTCAACCTGCCAAAGAAGTAGAAGAAGTAAAAGAAGTATCCATTACTTATGCAGCTGAGGATGTTACATCCAATGTAGATCAAGATTGGGTAGATAAATGGGTGGAAGAAAAAGGATATAACTCTGGAACATTTAATGAAGATGGATCTGTTACTATGACAATGGATAAAGAAAAAGCTTCTGTCGCATTAGCCGATTTAAAAGATCAAATTGAAGGATTTATCGCTCAATATGTAGATGATGAAAAAGATCCTATTACAGCTATTACTTATGACGATGATTTTGAAAATTTCGAAATTGTAACAAAGAGTGGAGATTATACAGCTGAAGAAGAAGATGTTGCAGAAGTATTAAAAAGATTTGCGAAAATGGCACACAGTTTAAAAGCTATTTCTAATTATGAAGTTAAAGTTAAAATTATTGACGCAGATTCAAATGCAGTGATTGCAGAAACTACACACAGTGAATCAAACTCATAATTCAATACCTAATAGAAAGTATGAACAGTTGTATTATGCAACTGTTTTTTTGTACATTAAGATTTTGTATTCGGTTAACTTACGGGACAATAGTTAAAAACTGGATGGTTTCACAAGTGGAAATATCCAGTTTTTTATGGCATACGTGTTTAAAAAAAACCATTCTTGCGAATGGCTTTTCTTTTGGAATTTTTGTCAATCGATTATCTGTTATAGAATTCGACTACTAATAATTCGTTGATTGGTTCAGCAGTGAATAATTCGTTACGTTCTGGAATACGAACATAAGTTCCTTTTTTCTTGTCTTTGTCAACTTCAACGAATGCAACTGTAGTTGTTTGAGCTTCTAAAGCTTCAACGATAACTTTCATGTTCTTGTCACGTTCACGAACTTCGATAACGCTTCCTGGTTTTACTTGGTAGCTAGGGATATCTACTTTGTTTCCATCTACTAAGATGTGTCCGTGGTTAACTAATTGACGAGATCCACGACGAGTACGAGCAAATCCCATACGATATACTAAGTTATCTAAACGAGATTCTAACATTACTAATAAGTTTTCACCAGCAGATCCTGCTTTTTTACTAGCTTTTAAGTAAGTGTTGTAGAATTGTTTTTCGCTTAATTGGTAAGTTAAACGAATACGTTGTTTTTCTTGTAATTGAATACCGTAGTTTGTTAATTTTGCACGACGTGCGTTTCCGTGTTGTCCTGGAGCATAGTTACGTTTAGTTAATTCTTGTCCTGTTTCTAAGATAGAGAAACCTAAACGACGACTCTTCTTCCAAGTACTTCCTGTGTTTCTTGACATAAGTTTTCCTCCTATTGTTTTTCACAAATCAATAAAAGTACAAATCACTCCAGATGTGTTGTAAAAGATACTTTCCACTATCAGCTTTTAGTTTACTCGTTATCACATAATCATTGCTTACAACGCATAGCCTGTAGCTTTGTATGCTGCTATTAATTTATGCCTAACAATAATACCAAAACACCTCTTTAAAATCAAGAAAAAATAGTGCAAGATTATTTTTCTTTTGTTATAATACAGACAGTATGCGAAGGGGGTATACAACATGGAACAAGTAATGAAGTATTTGAATGACTTTGTTAAATTTTTGAAAACGAATGTTTCTATAGATGTTGCTATTTATATTTTAGTAGCTGTTTTAGTTTTAATATTAATTTTATTGGTTTCAAAAACATTAAAGCGTAGAAAAGCAGAATCTCGCTTTAAAGAAATGGAAATGGATATCAATGACATTCGAAACAACTCTTTAGAATTTAAATTCAATAAGGCAAAAGCTTTCGCAAAGTCAAATAATGAAGTATTAGAGCGCGTTCAAGATTTAACTCCAAAATATCAAATCTGCAAAGATTCCGTAGAACACTGCATTAAATTATATGATGAAGTGGACGAATTATTAGATCGTCATAAAGCGAAAAAAGCTTTACGTACTATGGATGAAATGAAGGAATTAATGGACGAAACACAAGAACGTATTCGTATCGTGAATCAAGGTTTAGACAATATTCTTCAAAAAGAAAAAGAAATTCGTGAATATTCAAACGCTCTTAAAGAACGTTTCCGTAACTTAAAAACAGTATACGAAGACAAACGACCTTCTTACTTTGGAGCAAGCCAATATTTCGATTCTCGTTTCCAAGAAATTGAAAATGATTTCTCAAGCTTCGAAGAATGGATGTATGCTTCTGAATTCAATAAAGCCAAAGAAGAAGAAGACAAAATTGCACGTATCGTTGACGAAGTCAGCTCACAAATGGGTAAATGTCCAGGACTTTATGAAAAAGCCAAAACAACACTTCCTCAAGCTATAAAAGAAGTAAAAGCTCTTGTTGAAGAAGCGAAGGGATTAAAAATTGACTTAACTTCTATTTCTCCAGAAAGTCGTTTAGAAAACCTTGAAGCGACATTAAGTGCCAGTGTTGAATTATTAGACAGAGGAAACTTAGGAGAAGCTGAAAGAGTTCTAACAGAAATCACCGATGAAGTAATCAGCCTTCAAGATGAAGTTTCAATGGAACGTACAGCGTACGAAGAAATTCACAACGATTTAATCGCTAACTTAGGATTGATCGATACAATCGATACAGACCTAACAGAAATTAAGAACTTATACGGAAATATTAAAGATCGTTTTGGATTGGAAGACTGGTCACACCGTTTCACAATCGCCGATGCTCGAGTTGAAGATTTACGCAAGCAACGCGATGATTTAAAAGGTATGTTAGATGTTGAAAAACCAAGCCGTGAAATGATCAACCAATATCGTACATATGTAAACGAAGTCGTTGATTTTGGAAACGAAATTCGCGATATGAAGAAGTTATTAATTGGAGCAAGCAGTGATGAATCTCGTGCTCAAAAACAATTAGTTAAACTTCAATTGATCTTAAATGAAGTTCGCTTAAACGCAAACATCCGTCAATTACCAAGTATTTCAGAACAATTTGATAAAGACATTCTTCAAGGTGAAGATTTAATCAAACGTGTAAAAGTTGTATTAAGCCACTCACCATTGGATGTGCCAATGTTAAATGCCGATTTACAAGACGCAATCGATTTTGTATACAAACTATACAACAACGCCAACAACTTATCCGGTGTTGCGGTCATGGTAGAAAACGCAATCGTATTCGGAAACCGTTTCCGTTCTACTTACCCAGCTATGGATTCTGAATTAACACGTGCTGAATTATGTTTCCAAAATGGAGAATACACACGTGCATTGAAAATCGCTATTCAAGCAATCGAGAGCTTACACCCTGGTATCTATGAAAAATTAGTTGCCCAAAAAGATCCTGCTGTTATGAATCAAGCGTAAAAATGATTTATTTCGATAACTCATCTACAACCTCTGTTCGCCCAGAGGTTTGTAGTGTTTATAGCCAACTTTTACAAACAACTTATGGAAATCCAGACAGTCTACATGCGTTAGGAAAAAAAGCAGGAAACCTAATGGAAAAGAGTCGTGCCCAAATTGCGAGTCTTATGCACGTAGAACCAAAGGAAATCATCTTTACAGGATGTGCCAGTGAATCCAATACACTAGCCATCTGTGGATATGCTCTAGCCAACGAAAATAGAGGACACCACATTTTGGTCAGCAATGTAGAACACGCCAGTATCGATCATTCCATGGGATGGTTAAAACGATTTGGATTTGAAATTGAATATTTACCAATTAATGAAGAAGGAATTGTAACCCCGGAAATCGTAAAAGAAAAAATGCGTAAAGATACGATCTTGGTATCGGTAATGCATGTCAATAACGAAATGGGAGCCATCAATCCTATTCGTGAGATTGAAAAGGTTGTACACGCCAATCCAACTTGTGCTTTTCATGTGGATTGCGTACAAAGCTTTACCAAAATCAGTATTCCTTTTGAAATTTTAGATATGGCAACTATCTCTGCCCACAAAATTCATGGACTAAAGGGTAGTGCTCTATTGATGAAAAAGAAAAACATTCGCGTTGTACCTATGTTACAAGGTGGTCAACAGGAACAAGGATTGCGTGGAGGAACTCAAAACGCACCCGTGAATATTGTTTTGGCAAAAACCATTCGTCTGGCAATGGAAGAAATGGAATCGAGTTATAAAAAAGTAAAAGAAATTAACGATTACTTGCGTAAAGAATTGGCTCTTATTCCAGGAACAAGCATTAACTCACCAGACAATGCTCTACCATACATTTTAAATATCTCCTTTGATCGTATTACCAGCGAAGTGTTATTAAACGCTTTAAACCAGAGAGATGTTTATGTATCCGCAAAAAGTACTTGTTCATCGCATTCCACAAATGCTTCGGCTACTTTAATGGCCATGAACAAATCGGAAAAGATTGCGACACATATGATTCGTTTGTCTTTTTCCAAAGATAACACAATCGAAGAGGCAAAAGAATTTATACAAATTGTGAAGGAGATTATTAAAGAATATGGCTTATCATTATAACCACATCCTAATCCGTTATGGTGAACTATCACTTAAAGGAAAAAATAGAAACGTATTTATTAAACAACTAAAGAAAAATATGAAGGCAGCTCTTAAAACGTTCCCTTCATTGGAATATGATGCACAACACGACCGTATGTATATCTATTTAAATGGAGAAGATGCCGATCAAGTTTGTGCCATTGTATCTAAAGTCTTTGGAATTTCTTCTTTATCTTTGGCAATCAAAGTTCCATCGGACATTGAAGAAATTAAAAAAGCCTGCATGGAAAGCTTGGACTTTACCGAATTCAAAACATTTAAAGTAGCGGCTCGTCGTTCGGATAAAATGTTCCCATTGATTTCGGATCAAATTAACCGTTTGGTAGCCACTGAAATCTTAAAAAATACCGAATGGAAAGTAAACGTTAAAAATCCAGATGTAAAAATCATTATCGAAGTACACCGTGATGGAACATACATCATGACAGACCGTATTGAAGGGGCTGGAGGCTTCCCAGTTGGTTGTGGAGGAAAAGCCATGGCTTTATTATCTGGAGGAATTGACTCTCCAGTCGCAACATACTTAATGATGAAACGTGGGGTACACGTAGAATGTATTCACTATGCTTCTCCACCATACACTTCTCAAGCGGCACAAGATAAAGTGTTAGAATTAGCACGTTTGATTTCTGGTTACCAGGGAGAAATCTTAGTTCATGTCGTACCTTTCACAAATCTACAATTAGAAATCTACAAACATGCCGATGAAAGTTATGCGATTACCTTGATGCGTCGTATGATGATGCGTATTGCCACAGGATTGGCTGAAAAACGTCATGCCCAAGCTATCGCAACAGGAGAATCGGTAGGACAAGTTGCCAGCCAAACACTAGAAAGTATGCAAGCGATCAACAATGTCACAACTACACCTATTCTTCGTCCAGTCGTAACTATGGACAAAGTGGAAATCATTGACATTGCCCGTAAGATTGGTACTTTTGAAACTTCCATCTTGCCTTTTGAAGATTGTTGTACAATCTTTACACCAAAGAATCCTGTTACCAAACCAAGAATCGACAAATGCGAACGCTATGAATCTCGCTGGGATTGGCAAAGTATGGTACAAGAATGTATCGACAATGCCCAACCAGTTTGGATTTCTCCAGTGAAAGTAGAAGAAGATTTAGTTGGCGAATTGGAATTATTCTAGAAACAATTTAAACATAAAAGCTATCCTTTATCATCTAAGGGATAGCTTTATTTTATTTATGATATCTTTCTTCTAATGCTAATCCGATTAAACGATCTGTTTGATCTGCCATGAATAAAGGAATATTCAAAACATCATCATCTAACTTTAAGTTATCTAGAGAAAAGCAAACTCGAAGCTTGACTGTATCTGGAAATAATTCTTTGAACTTCTTTAAACTCTTACTAGTCGTGTTAGATTCAGATTTAACTTCGACAGGGAAAATATCGTTTTCTCGTTGAATCAAAAAATCTACTTCATAGGGTGGATTTTTTTGTGTCCAGTATCGAGGCATTACTTCAAATTGAGTAATCAACGTTTGTAAGACAAAGTTTTCCGTCAGTGCTCCTTTAAACTCTGAAAAAAGGCGATTTCCTTCTTTGAAGGCAGTAGGAGCTAATTGTGCAAAGCGACGAAGCAAACCTACATCTACAAGATAAATTTTGAAAGCAGAGAGATCATCGTAAGCAGCAACAGGTAATCCAGGCGAAGTACTACGATAAATTTTATGTACTAGGCGAGCATCAACTAGCCATTGAAGAGCATTTTCATACTCACGAGCTCGTGCTCCTTCTTTTACTACTTTAAATAGGAATTTTTTATTCTTTCTTGCGAGTTGAGAAGGAATAGATTTCCAAATCATGGATATTTTGGGAAATTCATTGATATTAGGGTGCTTTGAAAAATCTCTTTCATAAGCACCTATGATTCCCGATAATGCTTCCTGCATTAAAGAAACGTCACGTGCTTCTGTCCACATGAGTACAGATTCAGGCATACCGCCAGTAATATAATACATTTTCAACTTTTCATACAAAGGATTAAAGAAAGCATCAGGAATAGGGTCAACCCGATCTATACTATCTAGATAATGAACAAGGTTCTCATCACCGTTGGCAATTAGAAATTCTGAAAATGTCATAGGATCAATCTGCATGAAATTAACTTTTCCTACTGGAAAAGAAGATGGTTTTGCCAGAGCAATGCCTAGAAGGGAACCGGCGCAAGCGATATGATATTTAGGAGCATTTTCACAGAAATATTTTAATGAGTTAATGACTTTAGGACAATCCTGGATTTCATCGAAAATAATCAGAGTTATTTCTGGTAAAATTTTTTGGCCACTTGCCATCATTAAGTTTTGTAGAATACGATTAACATCCTTTGTAGTTTCAAAAAATTGTTTATATTCTTCATTTTCATCAAAGTTAAAATAAGCAACATTTTCATAATATTGCCTACCAAACTCTTTTAAAATCCAAGTCTTTCCTACCTGGCGTACTCCTTTTAAAATTAAAGGTTTTCGATAAGTAGATTCTTTCCACTTTACTAATTTTTCCATTATATATCGTTTCATAATATTTCACTTCACCTTCTTATTTGTATTTTTGCACGGATACCACAGTATTATTATAAAAAGGAGTACTATGGAATTCAATTGAAAACACATAAAAATATATAATAATGTGATTGGAATCACATTTATAATAAAAATAATGTGATTATAGTGCAGTTGGCATAAGAAAAGCTAACCTAAAAGGTTCTCAGGCTAGCTTTATTCAAATTCTTTTACGAAACGATTCTTTTGATCACAAGGCTTCCATCCCGGATTACCAGTTTTCATAAAATCGGTCCAGGCGCTTACCATTTCTTCCGCTAATTTTTCATCACTTTCATCGTATGGTCTTTGACTTCTTTTATAAGTAGAGAACATATACCACAATTCCGAAGAGTGATAGGCACCAAAATTATCGGGTTTAAAACGATGCTTAAAATAGTATACGAAGCTTGGTTCGTTCCATATTTCTTCTAACTTCAATGACCAGTTGATGACACCTTCTTCGCAAGGATGTTCCGATTGGAAAGGTGGCATTTTATCAATTTCATCTTCTACACTACCTAACATATAGGGAATGCGTTTCAGTTTTCCTTGTTCCAGCAGTGCATTGTATCCATCTTTAAGAACAATGCCATCAATTACAGGATGGAAAGGCAATCCATTTCCCTGTTGAGCAAGTTCTGCCTGCATTTGAAGTTGTGTCTTGAATAAAGTCTCACTATCTAAGGACTTTAATTCTTCTTTTGAAGATATTCCTAATAAATGAAAATAGTATTCTCCCACTTTATACGCTTCTTCTAAAGGATAATCGCTACATAATCCTCCTTTATAACCGCTGGCACTTTGCAGGATGGCCTTTGAAATTTTATTTTCGGTTAATTCAGTGGCACATAAAGTATGTGTTGACATACATCCAGCCGATTGTCCAAAGACTGTTATATTTTCTGGATTTCCTCCAAAACACGAAGCGTTATCGTATAGCCAGTTCAAAGCCATAATCTGATCCAAGATTCCATTGTTTCCTGAAGTTTTAGATAGGCTAGGATGCGCTAGAAAGCCAAAAACACCGACACGATACTGGATCGAAGCTAAAATAATTCCTTTCTTTGTGAAAGCTTCCCCATCAAATTCCATCTCGGAAGCATATCCATGATCAAAAGCGCCACCATGAATATACATGGCAATCGGACAGTTTTTCGCATTGTCTGGTAACCATAGATTTAGATACAAACAATCTTCGCTTTTTTCTACGTTGTATTCTTCGTTAAAATAAAACTCGCCATAATAGAATTCATTGGGATCTTCAAAATCAAACTGCATCGCTTTGTTTGGCCATTTTGTACAATCTTTTATGCCTTCCCAGTAATCTAGCGGTTCAGGAGCTTCAAAACGAAGCTTTCCGACGGGCGCCTTGGCAAAAGGGATTCCCTTGTATAAGGTATATCCATCCATTTGGATTCCTTGTAATTTTCCATTTCTTGATTCAATAATGTTCATACGTATCACCTGTATTCATTATAATTGAAAACCTTCCATAAAAGTAAGATAATATGAACAATGTGCATGAGGAGTGGTGAAAATGAAAATAGGATTGGTTCTAGAAGGAGGAGCCATGCGAGGGATTTACTCTGCTGGGGTTCTCGATACTTTTATGGACGAAGGTATTTCTTTTGATGGAATCATGGGAGTGAGTGCCGGTGCTCTATTTGGGGTAAATATCTTGTCGAATCAAAAAGGAAGAGTGTTACGTTATAATAAGAAATTTAATGCCGATCCCAACTATATGGGACTACGCCCTTTACTATCGGAAGGAAATATTGTTAATACCGAATACGCTTATGTTCGGGTTCCTAGAGAATTGGATGTGTTTGATGATGAAACGTTTAAAAACTCAAACATTCCTTTCTATTCCGTTGTCACAAATGTTAAAACAGGAAAAGCCGAATACATTTTAATGAAAAGTATTTTTGATCAGATGGATACACTAAGAGCTTCTGGATCCATGCCATTTTTATCCAAACCCGTAAGAATTGGAAATGAGGACTATTTAGATGGTGCCATTGCGGATAGTATTCCTTTTCAAAAAATGTTAGACATGGGCTATGATAAACTCGTAGTTGTATTGACAAAGTGGGATGGGTATGTAAAGAAGCCGATGTCTAAACCTTTGACAAATGTCTTTTATAGAAAAAAATATCCAAAACTAGCCGATGCGATCATTTATCGTCATGAAATGTACAATGCCCAGATGGAAGCATTAAGAAAACTAGAATCCGAAGGAAAGATCTTTGTGATCCAGCCTTCGAAATACCTTAAGATGGGACGTATTGAAAAAGATTCAGAAAACATTCAGAATATGTATAATTTAGGAACTGGGGATGCTCGAAACAAAATGAAGGCCCTAAAATCTTTCCTAAATAAAGCGCAAGAGTAGCTTGGACTACTCTTTTATTGTGCTATAATAGTGCCATGTTTAGATGTCCAAAGTGTAGAGAAAAGCTAACCTTAGTCAATAGAAGCTATATATGTCCTAGTAAACACAGTTATGATCTAGCGAAATCTGGCTATGTGAATCTTTCTTTGAAACAAAAGAAACAAAAAGGAGACAATAAGTTAATGGTCGATGCGAGAACCCAATTTCTTGAAAAAGACTATTACGATTTTATGCGCCAGTTTGTCAAACAAAAGATTCAGGAATACAACATACAAACACTGGTCGATGCCGGTTGTGGACAAGGCTATTACACAAAGGCCTTTGCCCAAATTGTAGAAAAAAGCTATGCCTTTGATTTGAGCAAGGAAGCAATACATTATGCCTCTAAACAAGATAAGAAAACCCAATATTTTGTCGCCAGTCTATTCGATATGCCTTTTTTTGATGAAACTATAGATGGTATGACAACCATTTTTACACCCATTGCTCGAGAAGAAATGCATAGAGTGTTAAAAACATCGGGCTATTTAATCGTTGTAGGTCCAGGAGAAAATCACCTGGTGGAATTAAAAGAACAAATGTATGAAAAAGTTCGCTACAACGATACACCATCCGAACTCTTAGAAGGGTTTGAAATGGTATCTCGTGACAAAATTGCGGAAGTAAAAAAAGTAAAGGATGTGTGGGCCTTATTAGAAATGACCCCATACCGATACAACAGTCCTAGGGCTGGACTGGAGAAAGTACAGTCGCTAGAAGAATTAGATGTTACATTTGAGTTTTATGTAACAATATGGAGAAAGAAATGAAAACAGAAATTAAAAGATGGGGTATAAACGGAGAAGGTGTTGCCTACATTGACAAAAAAGCAACCTTCGTACCTGGAGCGATCATTGATGAAACCGTAGAAATCAATATCGTCGAAGAAAAAGAAACATACAACATCGCCAAATTAGTAGAAGTAATTGAACCAAGTAAATATCGTAGACATCCATTCTGTCCTATTTGGAAACAATGTGGTGGGTGTTCGTTAATGTCTGTAAATTATAAGGGACAATGTAAAATGAAAGAATCCATTCTAAAAGATTCTTTAAGTAAATATGCACATTATGAAGGAAGAATCCTTCCGATTGTGAAAAATCCAGAACCACTAGCGTATCGTAATAGTTGTAAACTTCCTTTTGGACGCATTGATGGGCGTATCGTGACAGGAATGTATGAACGCAATACAACGAATTTTGTCGCTTTAGATCGTTGTTACACACACTCCAAGACGATCGAAAAGGTTCGTAAGGAAATTGAAGACATCGTAAATCAATTCGATCTTTTCCTTTACAACAAAGAAAAAGGAGACGGCTTAAAAACGCTGGTCTTAAAAGAATACAATCAAAAAGTACAAGTCGTATTCATTACGGGAGAAGATACTTTACCAGAAGAAATGATTCAAAAAGTGGCAGATATTGAAGAAGTATGCTCCCTTTGGCAAAGTGTTCGTTCGAAATACGAAGAAAGTCATGAATTGTTTGGAGACAAAATGATTCACCTGGCATTGGAAGAAAAAGTAGAAGTCCAATTGAACAATTATTCGGCTTCTTTACTACCACGTTCCTTCTTCCAGTTAAACACCAAACAAGCCATCCAGATGTATGAAGAAGTAGCCCGATTAACCCCACAAAGCCATGTCATTGTCGAAGCGTATTCGGGAATTGGAGCTATTTCGTTATTTGTTCACGACAAAGCAGAAAAAGTAATTGGTATCGAATCCATTCTGGATGCGGTAGAAAATGCCGAAGACAATGCCCAAAGAAATGGAATTGAAAATGTCGATTTTATTCATGGGGATGCGGCAAAAGAATTATCGTATGTAAAACGTGTCGAAAAAGTAGACTGCTTAATTGTTGACCCACCAAGAACGGGTTTGGATGAAGAAATGAAAAATGCGATTTTGGATTCCGAAATTGAAACCATGATCTATGTTTCTTGTAACCCAAGTACTTTGGCAAAAGATTTAGACGTTCTTCAACAAAAATATCGCATTCTTTCGGTACAGCCATTTGATATGTTCAGTCAAACTGGATTGGTAGAAACGGTTGTTCTATTAAAGAAGATGGACCCTTCGAAACAAAGAAAGCCTAGAAGAGATTCGCGTTCTTTTGAAAAAAGAGACGATCGTAGAGCCCCTAGAAAAGATGGAGAAAGCAAGTTTGACAAAGATAGAAAAAACTTCGATCGTAAAGATAAGAAATTCGATGGAGAAAGAAAACGTTTTGATCGCAAGGATAAGAAATTCGATGGAGAAAAAAAGCGTTTTGAACACAAGCGATTTAAGAAAGATTAATATGTAGTGCAAGAAAATCTCTTGCACTATTTTTTGGAGGAAATATATGAAACTAAAAAAAATAGGCGTTGTTTTATGTAGTATTATTGTCCTGTTAATTGCCGGAAGTTATTGGTATATCCAAGACTATTATCAAGTCGAAGAAAGTGTATCTTTAGAAAACACAATGGAAGAAAGTGCCGAGAAGATTGTGTATGGGAATGCAGATTCGACAGTAGGATTGATCTTTTATCCTGGTGGAAAAGTGGAATTCTCATCCTATGCTCCATTAATGGAAAGATTGTCAGAAAATAATATATTATGCGTGGTAGTACACATGCCAGCCAATCTTGCGATACTAGATACCCATGCAGCCGATGAAATTATGGAACAGTACCCAAATATAAAAAACTGGTATGTGGGAGGACACTCTTTAGGTGGAAGTGCTGCCTGTATGTGTTTAGCTGCGCACAGTGATCAATTTAAAGGTTTGATTCTTTTGGCCTCCTATTCTACAAAAAATCTATCCGCATCCAATCTACCTGTCTTATCGATATATGGCAGTGAAGATGGTGTATTGAGTAGAAAATCGTATGATAAAAATAGGAAGAATCTTCCAAAGGATACAAAAGAATACGTAATCCAGGGAGGAAATCACGCCGGGTTTGGAAACTATGGAGATCAAAAAGGAGATGGGCAGGCAACCATTTCCAAAGACGACCAACAAAAAATCACCGTTCAACAAATTCTTCAATTCATTCAGGAAGTCTCAAAGTAGACTTCCTTTTCTTTCTTCTTGTATACTGAGTGTATGAATGAAAAAAGTTATTTAATTATTGAAGCCATAAAAAAAGAATCCGGAATCAATCCGATTCAAATGTTTAAAAACGTCGCTAAGAATTCTCTTGTGAATATACATGGACCGGAGCATCATATTTTAGATGGTGCCTGCATCCTACAGTCTTTTTATAATGCAGGAGGAAAGATTGATATTGAACAAGCATTAGAAAAGATAGCGCAGGAAGGAGAACGTATGCCAGGAGCTATGTGTGGTCTATGGGGCGTATGTGGAGCCGTTTCTTCCGTAGGAGCCGCTCTGGCCATTATTGATGGAACAGGACCACTTTCTAGTGATGGAAACTGGGGAGAACATATGAAGTTTACTTCTGCTGCCATTCAAACTCTAGGTGAAGTAAATGGACCTCGCTGTTGTAAAAGAGATGGAATGATTTCGCTGTTAACGGCGATTGAATACATCAATACGCACTATCCAGTCAGCTTGGAAACCGAAAAACCAGAGTGTGAATTCTATCCACGCAACAAACAGTGCATCACAAGAAGATGTCCGTTTTTTCCAGGAAAATAAGTTATGTATTTAGTATCTGTGTATTTTGATGAGAACACCAATCGTTCGATACAAAAAATAATGAGCGATATTTCTTCGATTACGGGAAATACATTTATGATCGACCACAATGTACCACCGCATTTAACACTGGCGGCAATGGATGCCAAAAAGGTAGAAGATCTATTGCCCGTTGTTGAAGAACTGGAAGGAAAACTGACGAGTATGGAAATCTATTTCGTTTCCATTGGAGCCTTTTTTCCATATGTACTGTACATGGCACCCGTCATGGATTATAATCTACAAAGTCTTCAAAAGACGATTTATGAACAAATGGAAAAAGCGCCTTATGTTCGTATGAATAAGTATTATCAGCCAGGATACTGGTATCCGCATTCTACCTTGGCCAAAAAATTATCCAAGGAAGAGATGTTAGCTGGCTTTGCGTATTGCCAATCGCATTTCACACCGATAAAAGGAAGAATCACAAAGATTGGTCTGGCAAAGGTAAATCCACATGAAGATGTGTGGACAATGAATTTAAATGAGGAATCAATATGAGAGAATATGAATACACATTAAAAGAAAACGGGGAATATTTAGAAATCTTTAAAACAGATTTAGTTCTAAGTGGAACCAAAGAAAGAGCCGTAAAAGGACACATCGATAACGTTGTTCTTTATATCAACGATTATATGAATCGTTATACCAAACAACCTATTGAAATGGGATGTGGAGAAGAAGTGTCGTTATTTTTAGGCGACTATGCGATTCGTAAAGGTATTTGTTCAAACCCAAATACCATGAAAAAAGTAGCTGCCAGTATTAAGAAGTTTTATAAGAGTATGGCAGAACATGAAATTGTAAGCGAAGAAGCTTTTGAGCAATTGTCTGCCTGCATGAAAGAAAATATGGATATCTGGAAACAAAGATGCGAAGCGTTTCTAGATGAGGAAGAAGAATGGTATACCATTGGTCTTCAAGAAGAAAACGACGAAATTGTTCCAATCTTTATCGAAGATGTGGTCGAAGCTTTCTTTGATGAAGATCCATATTGGAAACAATACTACAATTTCTTTAGTGGAGAAATTGTGATGGTCCCTGCTTTTGTAGAAGAAGATGATTATTCGGATGAACAAGTTAAATTGGCGCAACAAGTGGATTTAACAGAAAACTTCATTGCCCTACCAGGAAGAGAAGATTTGGATACCTATTCGATCATGCTGGATTATATGGACCAGCAAGAAGACGAAGGATACCAGGCGGAATTAGCTGAAGCCATTCATGGTCCTCGTGCTCTACACGACTTTAAAAAAGTTGTACAAAACTATGGAGAAATGGGAAACTACAATACCTATTATGTGGACAATGTAACGTTTATGGTTGTTACATGGTGTGTGGAAAATCAAATTCCTTGTGATTCAAAAATAGAAGAAATTTTAGATTTGATCCAGGAAGTAAAAAATGGACAATAAGAAAATGCGATGTGAGAAATCATCGCATTTATTTTTTTCTATGTAAGTTTTCAAAAGGAATCTGGGCCAAAAGAATCGCAATAAAGATAATGACACATCCAAAGATTTCTTTTGTGCTCAATACTTCATGAAGTAAAGCCCAACCGGCCAGTACAGAAAATACCGATTCTAAAGACATCAACAAAGAGGCAATGGTAGGATTTACATCTTGTTGTCCAATGATTTGTAGCGTGTAGGCAATTCCACAAGAACAAACCCCGGCATACAAAATAGGAATCCAGGCATCCATTGTATAGAGGGATTGGATCCAGTGTGTACCGTTTGGGATAATTTCCCATCCAATCATAGGAAATGCGGTTAGAATTCCACAAGTAAAGAACTGGATACATGACATGCGCACCCCATCCACTAAAGGGGAGAAGTGATCGATAACAAGAATATGTAAGCTAAATATGAAGGCACAGATTAGAACCAGAATATCAGAAAACTGGAAGGTCAATCGTTCGTCCAAACATAGAAGATATAAACCAATGACGGTAAAAATAACACCAAGCCAGACATTCCATGGACATTTCTTTTTTAAGAAAATGCCTAAGATAGGTACCAGCACGATGTAGCAGGCGGTTAAGAAACCCGCTTTTCCAGCTGGTGTTCCAGCACTGATTCCTAACTGTTGAAAGTTACTGGCCAGACATAGAATGATTCCGCAGGAAATGCCTCCTTTTAATAATAGAGACCATTCTCTTTTGGTCATAGGTTTACGATTGGTTAACTGAAAAGAATCGAGTATTTTAATGACAGGCAATAAGACGATTCCCCCAATCAGAGAACGAATGCAGTTAAATGAATAGGGACCAATGGCATCGCCTCCTGAACTTTGGGCAACAAAGGCAACACCCCAGATTAAAGCGGTTAAAACTAATAAACATGAATTACGAAAAGTTTTGGAACTCATGGGCTTTCCTCCTAAAACGAGTCTATTGTAACATGAAACGAAGAAAATGTATCAAATGTCTGACAAACTATCAAAAAAATGCTTCAAGATGCACATCAAAAAAGCTCGCACAGGATTGTACGAGCCAAAATATTATTTCGATAAATCTTCTCCGTTAGAAGCGATCACTTTTTTGTACCAGTAGAATGAATCTTTGCGGCTACGAGATAGATCTCCAGTTCCATCATCAAATTTGTGAACAAAGATGAATCCGTAACGTTTACGCATTTCTCCAGTTCCCGCAGAAACTAAGTCGATGCATCCCCATGGAGTATACGCAATTAAATCGACACCATTGTCGATGGCTTGTCCCATCGTTTTGATGTGTTTTGCGAAATAGTCGATACGATATGGATCGTGCACACTACCATCGGCTTCTAATTCGTCGAATGCACCAATTCCGTTTTCAACAACCATTAGAGGAATACGATAGCGATCGTATGTGATTTCTAATGTATATTGTAAACCACGAGGGTCAACAGACCATCCCCAGTCTGAATATTCTAGATATGGGTTACGAGTACCCGCTGCGAAGTTTCCTCCTACTTGTGCTTCTCCTTTGTGAGTTGTTGTATTGTTTGTCATGTAGTAAGAGAAAGTGAACATATCAACCGTTCCTTCTTTTAAGGCAGCTTTGTCTTCTTCTGTGATATCTAATGTTACATTGTGTTCTGCCCAGATACGTTTTGCGAAAGGTGAATAGTATCCGAATACGTGAACATCTCCAGCGTACCAGAAACATTCTTGCATTTCGTGCTGTGCTTTAATAACGTCTTCTGGGTCGCATGTGTGAGGATATACAGTTGGTGAGCTTAACATACAACCAATCATAAAGTTAGGATTAATTTCGTGTCCTGCTTTGATGGCTTTAGCAGAAGCTACCAATTGATAGTGTAGGTGTGTACAACGTTTTTGATATTCTTCATCTGTGTTGAACATTCCACCAAACATAGAACATAAAGAAATAACGTTGTTGATTTCGTTAAATGTTAACCAGTATTTTACTAAGTCTTTGTATTCGGTAAATACAGTTGTTGCGTATTTTACGAATAAATCGATGCAGTCACGGTGTAGCCAGTCTCCATATTTTTCTACCATAGCTAGTGGTGTATCAAAGTGGTGAATCGTTACCAATGGTTCAATATCGTTTCTTTTTAATTCTTCAAATACAGCACGATAGAAGTCCAATCCTTCTTGGTTAGGTTCAGCTTCAAATCCTGTTGGATAGATTCTTGACCAGGAAATAGACATACGGAACATATTGAATCCCATTTCCTTAAACAATGCGATATCTTCTTTGTAGTGGTGATAGAAGTCAGTGGCTTCACGGTTTGGATATAAACATCCTTCCATTTCACAATATTTTACAGCACCTTCTGGAAGTGTATCGTCCATTGGTTTGTTTGGTGTTTTATGAATGACACCTTCTTTGTCCATCCAAGTAACCATTCTTGGTTCTTTTACACTTCCTCCTGTTGTGAAGTCGGTTAAAGCCGGACCACGTCCACCTTCGTTCCATCCTCCTTCGTATTGGTTGGCAGCGGTAGCTCCACCCCAATAAAATCCTTTTGGAAAACTCATAGTATAATTCCTCCTTGTTTCTATACTCATTATAATGAAAGAAATGGGTATAGAAAAGGAACTATGCATATTTTGAAAACGCATTCACAAATCTTGTGAGATTCTTATGCATTTTACGAAACAACAAACACAAAATGAAGTATAATAGGGAATATGAAAATTAAAATTTGTGGATTAACGAAAGAATCTGAAACAAAATATGTAAATGAACGAAAAGTGGACTTTACCGGATTTGTTCTATTCTTTCCTAAAAGTAAGAGAAATAACACCATTGAAAATGCCAAAAAGATTATGAGATTGGTTGACCCAACGATTAAAAAGGTAGCCGTTACGGTAAAACCCAGTCAGGAACAAATTCAGGCAATAGAAGAAGCCGGTTTTGACTATATTCAAATTCATGGAGAAATAGAAGAAACTCTCTTTGATGCGATTCAAATACCTGTGCTAAAAGCCTTTAATGTATCCGATATGGATGCCTTCAACAAGTACAATCAAAAGAAGAATGTAGCGGGTTTTGTCTTAGATGCACCTAGTCCAGGAAGTGGAAAAACCTTTGACTGGAATTTGATCAAAGAACTACCACAAACCAATAAAATGATCTTATTAGCCGGTGGATTAACCCCTGAAAATGTGAAAGATGCTCTAAGTTTACCAATTGATGGAGTGGATGTTTCCAGCGGGGTTGAATATACAGACAAACCTGGCAAGGATCCAGAGAAAATTGTTCGATTTGTACAAGCGGTAAGAAGTGTATGATTGTAAAAGAAGAACACTATTTTCCGTTTGCGAACAGCACTAGAAGATTACACATCTATTTACCCGATGATTACTATACAAGTTCAGAAAGATATCCGGTCATGTATTACTTTGATGGACACAATTTGTTCTTTAACGAAGATGCGACATATGGAACCTGCTGGAAATTGAAAGAATTTCATGATTCCTGGCATAAAAAGATGATCGTGGTCGGTATCGAATGTGCACATGAAGGAGAGCAGCGAATTGTAGAATATTGTCCTTACTATTTCCCTAGAAAATATAAAAAAGGCTTCTGGGGAATGGGAAGAGAAACGCTGAACTGGATTGTATCGGATATAAAACCTTATATAGATTATACATATCGAACGCATCCCCATCGAGAAGCAACCGGTATTGCCGGAAGCAGCATGGGAGGACTAATGGCTTTATGTGCGATTGGGGAGTACAACCATGTGTTTTCTAAAGCGGCCTGCTTATCAAGTGCCATTGGCTTTTGTGTCTATCAGATTCGTAAACAGATGAAGTATGTGGATTCCAATACGCGTATTTATATGAGCTATGGAGAATACGAACAAAGAAAAAGAACGAGAACCAACCACGGAATCTTAGAATCGGCTTTTAAAGAAAAAGGATGTCAGGTGTGGACCTATTTTCAAAACCAGGGAGAACACAACGAAGCATCCTGGGCTAAACAGGTCGAACAATATATGAAGTTTTTATGGGAGGAATAATCATGGAAAAAACAAGACTACAAAAACAATTTGAATTTATTAAAGAAATAGATAAAGAAAAAGAAATTGGAAGACAAACCTATCTTTCCAGTGCTTCTCGAAAAGAAAACGATGCCGAACACGCCTGGCATTTAGCCGTCATGACATATTTATTAAGTGAATATGCCAATGAAGAAATCGATGTGGCCAAAACGATGTTGATGGTTCTACTACACGATGTGGTAGAAATTGATGCAGGAGATACCTACGCATACGATGAAGTAGGCAAACAAAGCCAAAGAGAACGTGAAGAAAAAGCGGCAGATCGTTTGTATGCCTTACTTCCAGAAGATCAGGGAAATTTCTTGCGTGCGCTATGGGAAGAATTTGAAGCCCGCGAAACCAAAGAAGCCAAGTTTGCCCGTACGATGGACAATCTTCAACCAATCATGTTAAATGCGGCTACAAATGGTCGTGCCTGGAAAGAACATGAAGTACATCTATCTAGTGTTTTAAAAAGAAATGCGCGTACCCACGAGGGTTCAGAAGTATTGTGGCAATATGCCAAAGAAAACTATATCGAACCCAATGTAGATGTAACCATTATTAAGGATGTAGACTTGGATGACTAATATACTATTTGTGTATTTTGCGACTATAAACATTCTTACGTTTTTGATATATGGAATAGATAAGTACAAAGCGAAAAATAAGAAATGGAGAATTTCAGAAAATACGCTAATTCTAATGGCTATTTTTGGCGGAAGTGTAGGCGCACTGGTTGGTATGTACGGTTTTCGTCATAAGACAAAAAAATTAAAGTTTACGGTCGGAATTCCTTGTATACTGATTATACAAGTACTGCTTTGGATGTATTTATTTTAGGAGGATGAAATCATGAGAAAAAATTTTGGAAAGAAACCTTATACGTATCCACAACCTGTATTTATTATCGGAACTTACGATGAAAATGGTGTTCCTTGCGCGATGAATGCTGCCTGGGGAGGTATTAGTAACGATACTGAAATCACTTTATGTTTAAGTGCACACCACAAAACCGTAAAGAATATTGAATTAAAAAAAGAGTTCACTATTTCTATGGCGACTGCCAGCCAAATGGTAGCTTGCGACTATGTGGGAATTGCCAGCGGAAACGATGTGGCAAACAAATTTGAAAAAGCCGGATGGCACGATACAAAAGCGGAATTTGTCGATGCACCTATGATTGATGAACTACCAATCTGCGTAGAATGTAAATTAATTTCTTACGATTCAGATAGCTGTGTGTTGGTATGTGACATTATCAATGTAAGCGTGGATGAAGCGGTTTTAGATGAAAATGGCAAGGTAGACATTCAAAAAGTTGAACCGATTGCCTTTGATCCATTCAACAATACCTATGTAAAATTAACAGAAGTTGTGGGTGCTGCCTTCCATGCAGGAATGACATTGAAATAATTAATGAAAATTTGACATTGAAATAATTAATGAAAATTATTGAAAAATTTTGAAAACATGTTAAAATAGGCGCATGAACAAAGACGTTCTACTTCGGTAGAGCGTCTTTTTTTGTGTTTGAAAGGAATGGAAGTATGAAAAACTTAATTGAGCAACAAAGTAAAATTAACCATTTATTAAAAAGATATGGAGTAAAGTTTGGAATTTATAAGAACAATACTTTTCACGAACAATTGTTTCCTTTTGACTGTATTCCACGAATTATCACCAAAGAAGATTTTGATTATTTGAACAAAGGATTGATTCAAAGAGTCGATGCCTTAAATGCCTTCTTAGACGATATTTATGGGGAAAAACGAATTGTAAAGGATGGCATCATTCCAACCGAATTTATTTATTCCTCATCGGGATATTTGGTGGAATGCGAAGGGATTACACCACCACAACATGTACATTCCCACATTTCCGGAATCGATCTAGTCGAAGGAAAAGATGGAAAGTGGTACGTATTAGAAGACAACTTACGTGTGCCTAGCGGTGCCAGTTATCCAATGATTGCCCGTGATTTATGTCGTAGAGCCAGCCCAAAGACATTTAGAACCAACGATGTGGAAGAAAACCGTGATTATGCCAAATTACTAAAAGAAGTGATGGATAGTGTCAATACGGGAGGAATCAACGCTATCTTTACACCTGGAAGAATGAATGCCGCTTATTTTGAACACTCGTATTTGGCAGAACAAACGGGAAGTAAACTTGTTTCTTCGAACGATGTCGTGGTTAAAGAAGATTACTTATATTTTAAAAATTACGATGGAAGCTTAGAAAAAATCGGAGCTCTATATCGTCGTATCAGTGATGAATATTTAGATCCGATGACATTCTTAGAAGAATCCTTAATTGGAATTCCACATTTAATGGAAATTTATAAAAAAGGAAATATCGCGATTATCAATGCGCCAGGAAATGGGGTTGCGGATGATAAAGGAATTTATTACTTTGTGCCAAAAATGGTTGAGTATTATTTGCACGAAGAACCAATTTTAAACAATGCGCCAACCTATCTTCCATATTATGAAAAAGATAAAGAATACGTTTTAGAACATTTTGATGATTTAGTCATTAAAGATGTTGCGGAAGCCGGAGGCTATGGAGTGTTCTTTGGAAATACGCTTTCCCCAGAACAAAAAGAAGCCTTTATAGAAAAAATGTTACGTGAACCTCGTCGCTTTATTGCTCAAGAGGTCATTGATTTTAAAGATTTACCAATTGTAGAAAATGGAGAAACAGTCGAACGAAAGGCTGATTTACGTGTATTCGTATTAAGTGGAAAAGAGACAAAAGTTTGGAAGAGTGGATTAACTCGATTCTCGCGTAATCCAGATAGCTTTATTGTCAATTCCAGTCAAGGAGGAGGTTTCAAGGACACATGGGTATTATCTCGTTAGAACGTGTAGACAACCTAATTTGGTTAGGACGTTATAGTGAACGCGTCTACTTAACAATTAAAGAATTTTTTCGCTGTTATGATGAAATGCTGGATCATCCAACAATGTATCAGGAATATTGCCAAAACTTACAAATTCCAATGATTTATGAAAGTCCTACAGATTTTGTACAAAGATATGTAAGAGACGAAGACATCACCGATAGTATTATTGCCAATCTATATCGAGCCTATGATAACTGTATCGTGCTTCGTAATGAAATTGGAACCGAAACAATGACGTATTTAGAATTGGCTTTGGATGATTTGAAATCCATTCATGAATTTGATTCTTTCTTATTGGATTTACAACTTGTGGTCGATCACATTTTGGCTTTTTGGGCCAGCCTTTCTGAAAATGTTTTGGACTACGATGTGCGAGACATTATTAAACTGGGACAAAGACAAGAAAGAATGGACATGTATCTTCGTCTTCGTAAGGAAAAGAAAGATATTAAGAAAGCGTATGACAGCTTACATCACCGTTTAAATAAAACGATTCTTCCTTACGATTTATTAAAAATGGAACAATTAAAAACGGGTGTTGAAGAAACAATTATTGATTATCCAGCGTGCATCGAATGTGTAGAAGGGTTGTTGTAGAATATGAAAACTTTTCAATTAAAATACACAATGGATTTCACGTTTTCCGACAAAATCAATCATCATTATTTTACTTTGAAATGTTTACCAAACACCCAGCCTCGTCAACGTGTATTAACCAATAAGGTTCGTATTAATGCCGATTACTACTCTTTAAGTAAGGACTGTTTTTCAAATTCTATGATCTATGGATATAAAGAAGGAGAACACGATCGGCTTTCCTTATATGTAGGAAGTCTTGTGGAAGTCGATTGGACACAATACGATACCGATGATTCTTTATTGCCTGTGTATTTGAAACAAACAAAATTTACGCAGCTGAATGAAGAAATGCAGGAATACTTAGAACCTTTTTCAAGTTATGAAGATCCTTATCAAAAGGCACTTGCCCTTTCGAAGGCTTTATATCATACAATGACTTATCAAAAAGGTTCTACCAATATTAAAACCGATGCCCAAACTGCCTTTACAAATAAAAAAGGGGTTTGTCAGGATTATGCACATATATTAATTGGCCTATATCGCCAATCTGAAATACCAGCTCGCTATGTAGCAGGTGTCATGTGTGAAGAAAAGTATACACATGCCTGGGTTGAATTTTATGCGAACGGTCGCTGGTATGGCATAGATCCTACCAATGATTTATTAGTCGATGACAACTATGTGATTTTTTCTCGAGGAAGAGATTATCATGACACATTAGTGAACAAGGGAATCTTTTATGGAATGAATATTTCCCAAACTCAGGATATAGAAATTAGTATGGAGGAAATCTTATATGATTGAGACCTTTGCGAGCGTTTCTCTTCCGATTGATGAGAAATATAAGCTGACAAAGCAGCGTATTCAAAATGGAACCAGCAAGAAAAGAATTTGCGTGGTTACCGGAATTCATGGAGATGAATTAGAAGGACAATACGTAGCGTATCAGCTGCAACAAAAAATTAGAGAAGTATATGACCAATTAGACGGAATTGTTGATATCTATCCTTGTATGAATCCACTAGGAATGGATTCCATTCAAAGAAAGGTACCGATGTTTGACCTAGATATGAACCGTATTTTCCCTGGAGATGAAGATGGAAGTATGGTTGAATATCTAGCCTATTGTATTATTCAGGATATCAAGGGAGCCGATTTGGTGATTGATATCCATGCTAGCAATGCGTACTTAGTGGAGCTTCCACAATTAAGAATAAATGAATTGTTCAAAGAAAAATTAGTTCCTATGTCAAAGTGGGTCAATGCCAATTTTGTGTGGATTCACTCTACAAGTACGATTTTGGAATCAACGTTGGGATATTGCCTAAACAAATTGAATACACCAACTTTGGTCTTAGAAATGGGTATTGGCTCACGATTGACCCTCGAATATGGGGAAAATAGTGTACAAGGTTTATTAAATGCGATGCACCAGTTGGGAATGTTGAAAAACGAGTATCCAGTTATGGAACCTATTATTGGCTATGATCAGGAAATTCGTTTTCTAAATGCGCAATGTGCAGGACTGTTTATCAGTGAAATGGAAGTAAACACACCTGTAAAAAAAGGACAGGTGATTGGAATGATTGTCGATCCATTAAGTGGAAACAAGCTTTGTGAAGTAATCAGTGACTGGGATGGTTTATTGTTTACTATCCGAAAGTATCCAATCTGTAACGAAGGAAGTTTGATTGGAAGAATTCTGGAGGGAAAACAATGAGAGAAAAGATCGTATATGAATTAAAGTCGCTATATCGAGATTCCTTCCGAATTCGCGGATATGAATTTGGAAAAGGGGAAGACTCTATTTGTGTAATTGGTTCATTAAGAGGGAATGAAGTGCAACAAATGTATATTTGTTCCTTATTGATTGAACGCTTGAAACAATTAGAAAGCCAGGGATATTTAACCAATACTTGTAAAATTTTAGTGATTCCTTGTGCCAATACGTATTCTTTAAACTTAGAATCACGCTTCTGGCCAAGTGATGGAACCGATATTAACCGTATGTTTCCTGGATACAATCTAGGAGAAACGACCCAACGTATTGCGGACGGTTTATTTGAACGTATCAAAGACTGTAAATATGGTGTACAGCTTACCAGCTTCTATATTCCTGGACATTTCTCAACCCACGTACGTATGATGAAAACAGGATTTGAAGATATCGAAGAAGCCAAACACTTTGGTTTATCAAGTATTGTAGTGCGTTCACCTCGTCCTTACGATACCACTACTTTGAACTACAACTGGCAAATCTGGTGTTGTAAGGCGTATTCGCTATACACAAAAGCTTGTGAAGAAATTGATGAAAAAACAGCCAAAGAAGCAGCGGAAGCCATTTTACGATTTATGTATGAAAAAGGCATTATCTCGTATCCGGTCCTTGGTGGATACAAGAGCGAAATTGTCGATGAAGATCGTATGGTTTCGATTAAATCTTCCAGTGGTGGTTTCTTAAAAACTCTGGTAGATGTGGATGAACAAGTCTTTATTGGACAGACTTTAGCCATTATCTACGATCCATATACACATGTGGAACTGGAAAAAATCATTTCTTCCCAAGAAGGGAAGGTATTCTTTATTCATGCGAAGAGTATGGTATATGCCCATACTTCTATCGTGAAAATTAAGCGAAATATTTAATGAAACCTTAACTTTGAAAAAACAGTATAACTAAAATTTAAAGACAAATAAAAAAGCTGAGATATGCGATAAATTAGGCATATTTCGGCTTTTTATATTGGTCAGAGTATGATATAATATAGTTATACGTATAACTATATCGAGAGGTGCTCTATGTTACTAAAAAATGTTAAAGTTGAACGTCCTAAGACCACTAAAATCCAGACAAAAAGTGGTTCCAGATATGTATATCAGGTTGTTGGTAAAGAATATAAAAGTGATAAAAAATATACAGTGGATAAGCGTGTGTGTATTGGAAAAAT
>JAGHTX010000023.1 GCA_018065105.1 Bacillota bacterium | reverse complement strand
AGTATAAATCTCCATTTCTTTTGATGATCTTATACTATATTTCAAATGTACATTATTTGTGCACATTTATTTAGATGGATGAAACTCGTGGTTTTTCATGTATTTTTATATGCTCGGGTATCCTTATTGGATTGGCTTTTGGCTTGAATATTCGAAAGAATGAATAGTGACTCAGGTATTTCCTGAGTTTTTTTCTGCATTTTGTCTTAGTAAAGTGGCATCTTATTTTAGATTGATTTAAATAAAAAATGGGAGATGGTATGGTGTATTTGAAATAAAGAGAGGTAATTATCATGAAAGATTTTTTTGTGGCTGCCTGGCCATGGCTTCTTCTAGGGATATCTTTAGCTGTATTTTTTGCATCTTGGAACAACAATAAAGAAAAAGAAAATCACTATGGAACAACAGGATTGAGTATTGGAATTGTTGTAGGTTGTGCTTTAGGAAGTTGGCTTGGACATTTGGCATCGCTTATGGGACCATGTATGTTGTTTGGATATGCGATTGGCTTAAGCATCGAAAGGAAGAAGTAGCTCAGGAACTATTTTCTTGAGCTTTTTTTTGTTTTCTTTTATACTGTATTTTATCAATAAACGGAGATTTAAAAATGGAATATTGGGATATTTACGATAAGAATAAACAAAGAACAGGTCGTGTTATGAAGCGTAACGACTGGTGCTTAAAAGATGATGAATATCACCTATCCGTATTAGGTGTTATCCAAAGACACGATGGAAAATTTTTAATTACTCAACGTGTACTCACAAAACACTGGGCTCCAGGATGGTGGGAAGTTTCTGGTGGTGCTGCTATGGCAGGTGAAGAATCATTAGAAGCTGTATTACGAGAAGTAAGAGAAGAAACAGGATTGGATGCTTCGAAAGCAGAAGGTGGATATGTGTTCAGTTATCATAGAGAAAATCCAGGTGAAGGAGATAACTATTTTGTAGACATCTACAAATTCATTATGGATTTTGACGAAAGTGATGTACATATTCAAAAAGAAGAAGCCTTGGATTTTAAAATTGCGACAGCACAGGAAATTAAAGAATTGGCTGAACAAGGTATTTTCTTACACTACGATAGCATTAAAAGAGTATTTGAATAAGAAAGAAGAGGAAATGAGATTATGAACTTAAAAGGAAGAGATTTTCTAACATTAAAAGATTTTACGCCAGAAGAAATTACATACCTTTTGGATTTATCCGCTGAATTAAAAGATAAGAAGAAAAAAGGAATTCCACACGATATGTTCCGTGGAAAAAATATTGCCTTAATTTTTGAAAAAACTAGTACACGTACTCGTTGTTCTTTTGAAGTGGCTGCCCACGACTTAGGAATGGGTTCTACATACTTAGACCCAACAGGTTCACAAATCGGTAAAAAAGAAAGTATTGCCGATACTGCTCGTGTATTAGCTAGTATGTTCGAAGGTATTGAATATCGTGGATTTGGACAAGAAATCGTCGAAGAATTGGCAAAATATTCAAAAGTTCCTGTATGGAATGGTTTGACAAATGAATACCACCCAACTCAAATGTTAGCGGACATGTTAACTGTTAGAGAACAATTGGGAGAATTAAAAGGAAAGAAATTAGTATACATGGGAGATGCTCGTTACAACATGGGTAACTCTTTAATGATCGTTTGTGCAAAATTAGGATTGGATTTCGTAGCTTGTACAACAAAAGAATATTTTCCAAATGCAGCTTTAGTTGCAGAGTGTGAAGAATACGCAAAAGCTTCTGGAGCTACAATTACACTAGAAGAAGATCCACAAGTTGCTTGTAAAGATGCCGATGTCATCTATACAGATGTTTGGGTTTCTATGGGAGAACCTGATGAAGTATGGGAAAAACGTATTAAGGAATTAAGCCCATATAAAGTAACTAGCCAATTGATGAGCTTGGCAAAACCAACAGCTATTTTCTTACACTGTTTACCAGCTTTCCACGATTTAAAGACAAAGATTGGAAAAGAAATGGGAGAACGCTTCGGAATTACAGATATGGAAGTTACGGATGAAGTATTTGAAAGTCCACAATCAAAAGTGTTTGAAGAAGCAGAAAATAGAATGCACACAATCAAAGCGGTTATCGTTGCAACATTAGGGGAATAACCACAATTTCACATGATTTCGACATTCTTTACGGATGATTGAAGCATACAATAGAAACAGAAAATGAAGTCGGCTACAAGTCGGCTTTCTTTATAGGAGGAATGTTAAGTAATTAATTATATTGCATAATGTGTATATATGTGTTTATGGAGAAATATCACGAACACATCAAACATTAAAAATTATAAACCAAAAGATTTTGCAGAACTTTTAGGAGTGTCTGTAAAAACATTACAACGTTGAGATAGATAAGAGGCACTTAAAGCGAATCGCACTCCTACCGATAGACGTTATTATACTTACGACCAGTATCTTCAGTATAAAGATATAAATACTGAAACCGACAGTCGTCAAACTATTATAAAATCAAAAAGATGATTTACAGAATTGTAGATAATAGTGAAAGTTATTACCACAGGAAGAATTAGTATAGGATATTGTAGCTATATTAGAATTTTTTTCTTGTTGATTATATGACTTACGTAAGTATAAAAAACGAATAAGGGAGGATAAGGAAATTGCTGAAGAGCTTTAAGACAGAAATCAATCCTACATACCAGCAGAAAGTAAAAATCAATAAGACCATCGGAACCTGCAGGTTTATCTATAATTTTTATCTTGCTCACAACAAAGAAATTCATGAAAATGGAAAGAATTTTATGAGTGGTAAAAGTTTTAGTGTATGGCTCAATAACGAATATATTCCTAATAATCCGGATAAGGTATGGATCAGGGAAGCCTATTCAAAAGCTGTAAAAAAGTCTATTGAAAATGGTTGTACTGCTTTTAGAAGATTCTTTAAACATCAGAGTGACTTTCCTAAATTTAAGAAAAAGAGCCGATCTGATGTAAAGATGTATTTTGTACGAAACAATCCAAAGGATTGCAGATGTGAAAGACATCGTATCAATATTCCATCTCTAGGCTGGGTTAGACTTAAGGAAAAAGGTTATATTCCAACCACTAAGGATGGTTATCAAATTAAAAGTGGTACAGTTTCAATGAAAGCTGGCAGATATTATGTTTCTGCTTTAATAGAAATACCAGATACAGAAACTATCGCTAGTTCTGATAAGGGCATAGGCATAGACCTGGGTCTGAAGAATCTGGCAACCATATCGGATGGCAAGGTTTATAAGAATATCAATAAGTCAGCAAGACTTAAGAAATTAGAAAAACAATTACGTAGAGAACAGAGATGTTTCTCTCGAAAATATGAAAACTTAAAGAAAGGAGAGTCTACTCGAAAAAACATACAAAAACAAAGGCTTAAGGTACAAAAGCTTCATCATAGAATAGACAATATTCGCACCGGTTACATTAGTAAGACAATATCTGAGATAGTAAAAACCAAGCCATCTTATGTGACCATTGAAGACTTAAATGTAAAGGGTATGATGAAGAATCGTCGTCTTTCAAAAGCAGCTGCATCACAAAAGTTTTATGAATTTAGAACCAGACTTAAAGCTAAGAGCGATGAAAACAATATTGAATTAAGAGTTGTAGATGGATGGTATCCATCTTCAAAATTATGTCAATACAGCACTGAATTTGTGAGATGCATAGACTTACGAAGTTGCATAGGCAGGCAAATGTAAGTATGTACCGATGGCTAGTCGGGAATTAACGACTGTGAAGTGTACAAGAACCTGTGAGTAGTGTATTGCCAACAATCGCCAAAGCATACAC
>JAGHTX010000227.1 GCA_018065105.1 Bacillota bacterium | reverse complement strand
AAAGATAATAACCTATTTAAAAATATAATATATATAAATTCGGAAAGATTAACCAATATGAAATGAGGTGGCTGATATGAAAAAAACAGTATTATCAGTACTTACTACATTACCATTAATGTTTGGACTTGTATGTTTAAACCCAGCTTTCATTAACGCTCAAGAAGAAGTTGAACTACCATTTGTTTCCGAAACAGAAGAATTGCCACCTAGATCTTTCATGCCTGTAAATCCTCCAGCAATCGAGGTACAGGAGGATCTAGATGCCCAAAATTATGAATGGAAAGAAGAAAAGGAATTCTTCTTTAATGTAAAAAATGAAGATGGTTCAATAGATGAAAAACTTTAGCGTCGTGATTGATCCTAACGATGAAGATTTTGATGGAAAAGGATATTGTCGTGTATTCCTGGATTATGGAACGTATACTATTACCGCATTAGATCAGGAAGAATTAGATGGATATACTTTCATCAATACAACATATGGGGATGAAAACCAAATCGCAGTTGTACAAAAATCTTTGACAAGCAATATTGTTCCGATTTCTTTTACAAAACACTATGGAGTAAAAGAAATCTTAGAAGAAGCCAAAGCCAAAAAATCACACAAACATGCGATTGTGCAACAAGTGGTACAAACACCTGTTGTGCAAGTAGAAGAAGTAAAGCCAGAAGGACAAATAAAGTCTAGTGAAGCACTTCCTTTACAAGCGGAACACAAAGATATGAAGTTTGAAAAGAAAGAAGTAGTAAAAAAGGCTGTAACAACAGCACATGTTTCTACAAATTGGAACATACCAGTTATCTTGGCTGGACTAGCTGGAATTCTAGTTTGTTTAAAGAAAATTCTATTTCTTATATGCAGTATAATACAGCCACTAAGTGACAAAGACTGGCTAGGACGATGAAGAGATGCCATATAAAATGACTATATGGCTTTTTCTTTGCGTAAAAGAAGGCTCCTATTGTATACAATAGACCACCGCCTAAGATCATCCCGAAAAAAGATGGATTTTGAAAAAGAACAGGAATGATAAAAATCGCAAGCCAGCCCATCCCCATATAAATGCACATGGATAATATGGGATGACTTTGCGCACTGATAGATTTCAGAAGAACACCAATTAAGACAAGAATCCATTCAATGCCTAAAATTGTATAACCAATCCATCCACGAAGAAGCGTAAGACAAATAGGCGTATACGTCCCCGCAATTGCCAAAAGAATCATAATGTGATCAAGCTTTCGGAAGACATACTTCCATTCCGTATTGTGTGGCATGCAGTGATATAAACAACTGGCAATAAACATACTAATTAAGCAGATAAAGAAAATGGATACACCCGAAGCATAAGGGATACCTCCTTTTATGTAGGAACGGATAATATAATAAGGCATGGAAAAGAAGAGGAGCAGCCCAGCACACCCGTGGCTGATACAGTTACCGACTTCTTCTTTAAAGCTTAATGGATATACATTTCGCATACTGTTGGACGAATTCATAGAGATTCCTTCTTTCTTTATTGTATGTATATAATACACTTATAATAATTAAAAATAAATAAGCTAGTAATAAAAACTAGATAAAATAATAATCGATAAAATATACGCTATACTACAATATTGAAAGGAATTTTGATAAAATGGAAAAGCTAAGGAAGGTGGAATATGTTTTTAAAACGAATTGAACTTCAGGGATTTAAGAGTTTTGCGGATAAAACTGTAATTCAATTTGACCAGGACATCACAGGTATCGTAGGACCTAACGGATGCGGGAAAAGTAACGTTAATGATGCGATTCGCTGGGTACTTGGGGAACAAAGTGTAAAATCACTTCGTTCAGGAAGCAGTATGTCTGACATTATTTTCTCAGGAAGTGAATATAGAAAACCGGTAAATTTAGCGAAGGTAACGTTAGTGTTCGATAACACCGAACACATCTTTGATAGTGAATTTGAAGAATTGGAGATTACTCGTCAACTTCAAAGATCTACCAATGAAGCTAGCTATTTTATCAATAAAAGTCCATGTCGATTAAAAGACATAAATGAGCTGATTATGGACACTGGTTTAGGAAGAGATTCTTTGAGTATCATCACGCAAGGAAATATTTCATCTTTTGCGGATGCCAAACCCGAAGATCGTCGTTCTTTATTTGAAGAAGCGGCTGGTGTTTCAAAATATAAGAAAAGAAAGAAGGTTTCTTTACAGAAACTGGAACAAACCCAAGACAATTTAAATCGTCTTCAAGATATTATTGATGAAATTGAAAGACAATTGGGACCTTTAGAAAAACAAGCCAAAAAGGCAAGCCAATATCTTTCCTTAAGAGATCAGTTATCTAAGATTGAAATTAGTGTTTTGGTGGAAGAAATCGACTCTTTACAAGAAAAGGTACAAGAGCTTCAAAAGGATTTGTTGGAAAATCAGGCATTATATACCAGCAAAGAAGCGACTATGAATCTTCAAGACGCAGAAAGTATTTCTATGCGTAAAGAAATGTACGCCATTGATAAGCGCATCAGTGAACTGCAAGTGAAATACACAAAAGCGATGGAAGATAGTTATCAATTGGAAAAACGTAAGATTGAAATTGAAGAAAAGCGAAAATATGCATTAGCACAAGCGGATCGTCAAGAACGCTTAGCCCAATTGAAACAAATGGTTGGGGAAGCGAAGTTTGAATACGAAGATCGAAAGGATCGTCTTTCGAAGAAAAAGGCAGAACTGGATCTTCACAATCAAAACTTAGAGTCTTTTAAGGCAAAAGAAAGTCGTTCTCATTATGAAAGCGGTCAAGCACAAAGCGTATATCAATCGCTATTGAATCGTAAACAAGTTCTAGAAAATATGGCAAAGGCTCCTTTTGCCCACCAACAAGGGGTAAAAGCTGTCATGGATGCCAAGCAATCGCTGCATGGTATCGAAGGGACAATATCAGAACTTCTAAGTGCTCATGACAACATGGCTATGGCCATCAACTCCGCATTAGGAGGGGCAATCTACAATATCGTAGCTCGTGATGAAGAAGCAGCTCGATATGCGATTCAGTTTTTAAAACGAAACCGTTCGGGAAGAGCTACTTTTTTACCAATGACGGTTTGTAAGCCAAGATATGCCAACGATACACAAGATACGATTGCACAAAATAGTCCTGGATTTATTTGTTGGGCTTTTGAGGCTGTTGATTGCGATCCAAAATACAACGATGTTTGCGATAAATTATTAGGAAACATTGCGATTGTGGATACTTTGGAAAATGCCAATGAATGTGCCAAACGTTTACGCTATCAAATTAAAATTGTTACATTGGATGGAGATATCGTGCATAGCGGTGGTTCGATGACCGGTGGTCACAATAAGAGCCAGGGTTCTCCATTTACGATGAAACAGGAATTGGAAAACATTGAGGCACAAATCGATGGACAAAAGCTAAAAGTGCACAATGCCCAAGAAGAAGAGCGTCTTTTCCAAAAGAAGATTAAAGATGAATCCGATGAAATTGTCCAAATTCGTATTGAATTGGCAAAATTGGAAAACATCTATGTTACAAAAAAAGAAAAATACGAATCCTTAATGGATGAATATAAACAATTGGCTCCAAACGAGGAACAAGAAGCGACTATGGAAGACGATGAAATCGTAGTCCAAATGTCAAAAATGCATGCATATGTCGATGATTTAACTTCACAAATTCAAAGCCTTCGTCAAAAACGAATGGATACAGGAAGCGAAGTTGAAAAGTTAGAAAATCAAGTTCGTATGATTCGTCGTGAAATGGCAGGGCTTCAAAACGACATTCATAAAACCGAAATGGATTTGGTGAAATTAAAAACACATCAGGAAAACGCATTGATGCGATTGAATTCGGATTACCAAATGACATATGAATTTGCCAAAACAAAGAAAGAAGAAATTGATATTGAACGTGCCAAGGATGAGGTCGTTGCGTTACGACAAGCCATTCAAAAGCTGGGAAATGTAAATCTAGATGCACCAAAAGAATTCGAAGAATTAAAACAACGTTATGATTTCTTATCTGGACAAAAGGAAGATTTAGAAAAAGCTTCGAAACAAATCTTAGGTGTTATTGAAGAAATGGATGAAACCATGAAGACCCAATTCAGTGACATGTTCAATAAGATCAATAAAGAATTGGATGGAATCATCAAAGCGATGTTTGGTGGAGGAAAAGCCAAACTATCGATGGTGGATCCAGAAGATGTATTGAATACGGGAATCGATATTGATGTGCAGCCTCCTGGAAAACTGGTAAAAAATATTAGTTCTTTCTCGGGAGGGGAAAAAGCGTTGATTGCGATCAGTGTATTATTTGCGATTTTAAAGGCAAGACGTATGCCACTATGCATCTTCGATGAAGTCGAAGCGGCACTAGACCAAGCCAACGTAGAACGTTTTGCGAAATATCTATCCCATTATCGTGGACAATCTCAATTTATCGTGGTTACCCACCGTCCAGGGACAATGGAACAATGTGATACCTTATATGGTGTAACAATGCAGAAGGATGGAGTATCAAAAGTCTTAATGGTTAAACTACAAGACGCTCTATCTATTACAGAAAAGGAAGAGGAGTAATAATGGGATTCTTTAAATCGATTATTGATAGTTTTAGAAAAAATGAAGACAAAGATAAATATTTATCGGGTTTAGATCGTTCCAAGAAGACATTTGGAGATCGTATTCGTGCTCTATCGAATAGTTTCCATGGAATTAATGATGAATTATTAGAAGAAATTATGGTCATCCTGCTAGAAAGTGATGTCGGAATCAACACCGCGCAAAAAATTGTCGATCGTTTTGAAGCCGATGCTGCGGATATTAAAAAGTTTGATTCGATGGAAGATTATTTAATCAATGTTTTATATGAGTTCTATCAGGAAGAAGGAGACAAGGAAATCCAATACAACGAAGAAGGACCAACTGTTATCTTCATGGTTGGGGTAAATGGTTCTGGAAAAACAACAACTTCCGCAAAATTGATTCAATATTACCAAAATCAAGGAAAGAAAGTTGCGGTAGCTGCTGCCGATACCTTCCGTGCTGGGGCAGTGGATCAAATAGAAGAATGGGCAAATCGTTTAGATGCACCATGTATTAAAGGAAAACCAAACCAAGATCCTAGTAGTGTATTAGTGGATGCCTGCCGATACGCTCGTGAAAATGACATTGATATCTTATTGTGTGATACAGCTGGTCGTCTTCAAAATAAGGCCAACTTAATGAAAGAATTGAGTAAAATGAGCCGTGTTGTGAAAAAAGAAATTGAAACAGCACCTCATGAAGTATGGTTGGTCTTAGATGCGACAACGGGACAAAATGGAATCAGTCAGGCCAAACTATTCCTAGAAGCAACGGATGTAACTGGAATTATCTTAACGAAGATGGATGGTACCGCAAAAGGTGGTGTCGTTCTTGCGATTCGTGATTTATTACACATTCCAGTACGTTTCTTAGGTTTAGGAGAAAAGCCAGAAGATCTAAAACCATTTGATATTGGCATGTTCTTAATCGGTATTACGAAAGGATTAGAACAAGATGCATAATAAGATAAAGGCCAACGAATTGTTTGAAATTTATGGTCCTTTACTCACACCTCGACAACAAGAGATTTGTGAAATGTATTATCAAGAAGACTTTTCATTGTTTGAAATTGCCGAAGAATTGGAAATTTCTCGTTCAGCTGTGCAAGATGCGATAAAAAAATCAACAAAACAGTTAGAAAAATTTGAAAGTGTAGTACAATATATTGAGAAAAGAAATAAAGTATTAAATTGTTTAGAACAAGGACAGGTAGAGAGAATCGCAGAGATTCTATAAGGAGGAAAAAGTATGTCAATTGTTATGAGCGTTAACGCCGGAAGTTCATCTTTAAAATTCCAAGTATTCCAAATGCCAGAAGAAAAAGTATTGGCACAAGGAAACGTTGAACGTATTGGTCTTGAAAATTCGATTTTCGGTATCAAAATCAATGGGGAAAAAACTGAAAGAATTTCAGACATCCCTGATCACGCAGTTGCAGTACAAAAATTAATCGATGCTTTATTAGAATTAAAAGTAGTAAACTCATTAGACGAAATCGAAGCTGTAGGACACCGTGCTGTTCACGGTGGTGAATACTTCGATCACTCTGTTCCTGTAACAGAAGATGTTATTGCGAAATTTGAAGAATTATGTGAATTAGCTCCATTACACAACCCAGCTGGATTGGTTGGATATAGAGCATTCAAAAAAGCATTACCTAACTGTTCACACACTTTCGTATATGACACTGCATTCCACCAATCAATGCCAAAAGAAAACTTCTTATATGCATTACCTTATGAATTGTATGAAAATGACAAAGTACGTCGTTATGGAATGCACGGTACTAGCCACATGTATTTAACAGTTCGTTTAGCTGAAATCTTAGGAAAACCAGTAGAAGAAATGAACATCATCACTTGTCACTTAGGAAATGGTGGTTCTATCACTGCTGTTAAGAATGGTAAATCATTCAAAACTTCTATGGGATTCACTCCATTAGCTGGTGTAATCATGGGTACTCGTTGTGGAGACATCGATGCAGCCATCGTTCCATTCCTACAAAAGAAATACGGATACACTGCTGAAGAAGTAGACAACTTAATGAACAAAAAATCTGGTATGTTAGGTATCTCTGGTGTATCTAGTGACAACCGTGACATCGGTGCTGCTGCTGAAGCAGGAAACGAACGTGCTCAATTAGCACAAAAAATGTTCTATGCTCGCGTTATTGAAATCGTAGGTGGATACTACGCATTAATGGGTGGAGCTGACGCTATCGTATTCTCTGGAGGAATCGGTGAAAACGATGCAGCAACTCGTAAAGCAGTATGCGACGGATTAGCATGTTTAGGTGTTAAGATCGATGACGAAAAGAACAACGTTCGTGGAAAAGAAACTTGTTTATCAAAAGAAGATTCATCTATGCAAGTATGGTTAATCCCTACAAACGAAGAATTAATGATCGCTCGTGATGCATACAAAGATTTAAAAAATGCATAATCAGATATTAGAAAAAATTAAAGAGTTTGATACAATCACAATCTATCGCCATCAGGCACCCGATATGGATGCCTTTGGCTCTCAATTGGGATTTAAACAAGCCATTCTAGACCAATATCCAGATAAAAAGGTATATGCCTTAGGGGGTTCAGGTTCTAGAGAAGAATTCAAAGCTTATTTGGATTCAGTGGATGATGAAACGATCCAAAAATCATTGGCGATTGTTTTAGATATTGCCAATACACCAAGAGTGGACGATGATCGTTTTCGCCTGGCAAAATATTCGATTCGTGTGGATCACCATGTTCAAGTAGAAACAATGTGTGATTACGAATGGATTGATCATAACGCAAGCGCAACTTGTGAAATGCTTCCTTTGATGTTTAAGTCATGGGGATGGGAATTATCCCAAAAAGCGGCACAATTCTTATATTGTGGATTAACGGCTGACAACATTCGTTTTTCTATTGCGAATGTAAGTGCGAAGTCTTTTGAAGCTGCTGCCTATCTTTTCCAATTTGGAGTGGATGTGGTCGCTGCCAGTGAAACTAACTTTGCGAGTTCTTATGAAGATTTCCGTTATGAAACGATAGTACGACAAAAATCCGTTCGTTCTGGAAATGCGTTAACCGCAATCCTGGAAAAAGAAGATTACGAATCGGTAGGCTTTAGTTTTGTTCAAGCCAAAGAAAAAGTATATGCACTAGGTGGCATTCGTGACATTAGCGTTTGGGCCTTATTCACAAAGATGGAAGATGGGGAACACTATAGCGCTTCCTTACGTGCTAAAACCAAAGATGTTCGTTCCATTGCGGAAAAGTTCAATGGTGGTGGACATAAATGTGCAGCTGGTATTAAGGATTTACATATTGAGCAAGTACACGAAATCATCCAATTATTAAAAGAAAGATCATTAGAAGTATAAAGGCGTGTGAAACGCCTTTTTTCTTTAATAATGAGTTTTTTTATTATATTTTTCTTTATATAAAAGGTAATATTAGGTCAATTTATTCACTATTTTATGTATCTTTATCATATGGTTTTATTTTAGGATGCGTTTCTTAGTATAATTATAAGTACTAAGAGGTTTTAAGGAATTATAATGGAAAAAGTATTAAGCAGTGAAAAGTTGTTTTTCTTTCAAGTACTCATGGATTACTTGTTTTATAGAGAAACAAGTACGCCGGATAATATCGATGAGGCTCGAGTTTTAGAACTAACGCAACCTCATGGATTGGGTGCTATTTTTTTTGAACAAACGAAAAATCCAATTTTTGCCAAGGATTATCTAATCATATCTTCTGTAAACATCATTCGAGAATATTTGATGAGTGAGATCAAAGAACAATTAGAAGGAATTGACTATTTTATCGTAAGCGAGTTTGAATCCGCAAAGTATTATCCAAATTCTACGTGTCGAGGGATGGAATCTGTACACTTGATTGTTCATAAAAAAGACGAAAAAAGAGTAAGAGAGATCTTGCTTGCCAACGAGTTTTCACAATATCCTAAAAAAAGAAAACAGATATTTCGAAAAAAGAGTTTGATTGTAGAAATTCATAATAATCTAAACTATCATTTATCTTCGGATGTGAAAGATACACAAAAATTTTTAAATGAATGCTGGAACTATTGTGCGAATCATGAACTGGATAAAAACTATTATTTCTTATATCTGATCATTCGCTTAAAGAAACAGATTCTTCAGAAAAAGATTAGCTTTCAAAATTTCTTTGACATTTCCTGTATCGTAAAAAATGAAAATTTAGACTGGAACTGGATTATTCAACATGCGAAACAAACCAATTTATTTGAATATATGGTAAATATTCTATCCTTTTGTGCAGAATGGATGGATATAGAGATGCCATCTTGTATCGATTATGAAATGGAAGATATTATTGAACAAACCAATCTAATGTTTGCGTGCGCAAAAGAAAATACAGATATGAGTGATATTGTCAATTTTGAAAAAGAAGGTCAGTGTTCTATGCGAATAGGGGATTTTATTTCAAACTGGTTATCTCAATACTCATTTGGTTCTAAGTTAATACATCTACATAATTCATTTATGGGTACATAAAAATGGAGTGAAGTTCACCCCATTCTTTTTAGATATCTAATGCTGCATGATATCCCCAATATACCGCATTGGTGATTGTGGATACTTTTGATGCATCTCCAATAATCGCTACATATTCGGCACTGTCTCTTAGTGCTTCTACATCTTTTATGTTAGAACGTTGTCCTAGAGCACAGATAACACTTGTACCAGGAACTAACACTTGATTTCCTTCTTTATCTTCACAAAGAATTCCATCTTTTCTAACTTCTAAGCCTTTGTATCCTGTGTGGACAGTGACGTATTTATCAATTTCTTTTAACATCAATGGGCGATGTCTTACGTTCGCATCGGGTGCTAGTACATCTCGCATTTCTACTAAATGTACTCTTTTTCCTTCCATTCCTAAGTGGATGGCACATTCACATCCAGCAAGTCCTCCACCAAAGACAACGACATCGTCACTGACTTTTTCTTTTTCCAAGTAGTAATTGTTTACGACGACTACGTTATCTCCATGCAATCCTGGAAGGTTTGGTACTAATGGATTGGAACCTACCGCAATAATAAGAGCATCGACTTTTTCCTTTTCTACATATTCTGGGGTTACTTCGGTATTTAAACGAATATCCACTTTCCATTGTTTACAGAATAGCTCGTATGTCTTAGACAATTGATACATTTCCTGTTTGAAAGGGATAGCCTGCTCACTTTTTAGAATACCACCCACTTGATTTGTTTTTTCACAAAGGATGACTTCATGCCCTCTTCGTGCAGCAGTATAGGCTGCATACAATCCACCAGGCCCTGCACCAGCGACTAAGACTTTTTTCTTAACAGGAGCTGGATAGATGACATCTCCTTCCATTTCTCGTCCAATCAATGGATTGACGGTACATCTTCTTGTAGAAGTGGCAGCACGTTCGGCCATACAAGTGAAGCATCGTAAACACTTCACGATTTCTTCATCCTTATTGGCCATGATTTTACGAGGAAGGAATGGGTCAGCTAATAGAGCACGTCCCATATAGACGATATCCGCTTTACCAGAAGCGATGATTTCTTCCATTTGGGCTGGGTCATTAAGACCACCTAATGTGGCAACCGGTACAGATACATGTTTCTTGATTTCTTCGGCTAAGAAAACATTTCTTCCGTGATCGGTAAACATCGAAGGGTGAGTAATTCCAAATGTTTTTTGATACGTACCAGCGGATACATGAAGAATGTCTACATATGGTTCAACCATTTTTGCGATTCTAACCCCTTCTTCTAAATCGTACCCATCTTCCACGAATTCAGAACCACTCATTCTAAATTCAATTGGAAATCCTGGTCCTACTCCTTCACGAACGGCTTTTAATACTTCAATCGCAAAACGACAGCGATTTTCCAAGCTTCCACCATATTCGTCTTCTCGTTTATTAAATAATGGAGATAAGAACTGGTTGATTAACCATCCATGTCCTCCATGGATCATCAACATTTCAAAGCCAGCTCTTTTGGCCATGATAGATACGTTTTTGTATGATTCTACAATTTCATCGATTAATTCTTTTGTCAAAGCTTTTACAACAACCCCATCGGCACGTACGGTATCGCTAGGTCCCCATTGATTCATGCTCTTTTGTTTGGATTTGTCTGTCATATAAGTTCCGGCAAACATTCCAGAGTGAGAGAGTTCCAGAGAAGGGATGCATCCATGACGACGAATCGCATCGGCTGTATAGGTAGCACAAGCCAAAGAATTAAGAATACTTGGATCTAAATGATAGGCATGCGATCCATCGGTTTTCGGGTGAACCATGCATTCACTAACGGTAACAACCCCAGCCCCTCCTTTGGCACGTAATTCATAAAAAGCAGTGGATTTAGGACCAATACATCCATCGTTGGTGATATCGGTTCCTCCCATAGGTGCTGAGAACATACGATTTCTAAATGTTACTCTTCCTACGGTTAATGGTTTACATAAATTTGGATATTTTCTTTCCATAGTGTTACTCCTGTATTGTTTGTTGTTTTATATATTGTACATCATTATTAGAAGGATAAACAAAGAAATAAAACTCATGTATACTATAAAAAAGAAGGTGTTTACCATGAAAGTAACGTATTTAGGAACAACAGTTTTACTATTTGATGATGGAAAAGATCAAATTCTATTTGATGCACACTTGAGTCGACCAAAATTATTAACCGTACCATTTGTAGCGCTGCAAACGGATGAAGAAATTTGTGATGAGATTTTAAGAAACCATATAATAAATCGATTAAAAGCTATTTTTATCTCACACACGCATCATGATCATGTTTTGGATATGCCATATATTGCCAACCATACAGGTGCCGATGTTTATGGCTCACGTTCTTGTGTGAATGTGGGAAGAGGAGGAAATGTAGAAGAAGAAAAGCTACATGAATTTGAAGTGCATACACCAATCACCATTGGTGATTTTCAGATCACCATTATTCCCTCTTTACACTCTAAACCAAATATGTTTAATAACGATTTGGGACAAACCATTGATGAACCATTGGTACAGCCAGCGAAGATGAAGTGTTTCAAAGAAGGCGGTTCTTATGACTTTATCGTGAAACATAAGGAAACCACCTATGTGATTCGTCCAAGTTTTAATTATATTGAAGGGCAATTGGATGGTATTAAAGCCGATGTTCTATTCTTAGGCATTGGTGGATTATCCAAAGCGGATGATGAAATGAAAGAGAAATTTTTTGAGGAAACCATTGAAAAAGTACAACCAGCACTGGTGCTACCACTTCATTGGGATAATTTCTTTTCCGATTTAAGAAAACCAGTGAAGGGTATGCCTTCGCTGATGGAAAATACCAATGCTTCCTTATTTGAATTAACGAAATATTGTGAAGCACATAATATTTCTTTTGTCGTACAATTGCCTAGAACACATATGTATATATAAATAACATTTCATAGTTGTGTTATAATGGATGCATGAATCATTTACACACACGCTCTTGTTACTCGTTATTACAATCCCCATTTCGTATAGAAGAGATTATTGATCGTTCTATGGAGATGGGTTTTCGTCATGTCTGTTTGACCGATAAGCATACGATGTATGGAACCATGCACTTTTTAGAATTGTGTCGCAAGAAAAACATACACGGTATTGTGGGAATGGAAGTGGAAACAAGCTGGAATGATGAGCTTTTTCACTTTGTGTTCCTGGCTAAAAATGACAATGGTCTGCAAGGCTTATATGCGCTTTCAACCAAAATTTCTAAAGAAGGAATCCTTTCTTTAAATCAGGTAAGCCCATATACAAGAGATTGTATCTGTATTTCGGAAAGTGATGGAACCAACGATGGACTGGATTCTTATCTTCAATACGACAAGGAAGAAGAAATCTTAGCTTTCTTAGGATATTGTCAGAAACAATGGCATGATTTCTACGTTTCTATGGCTATGAACGATGCCAAATATCGTCAAATCAAGAATCAACAATTGAAACAATTGGCAAAATCGTTACAGATTCCTACCGTTGCCCTTTCTAGAGTGTTTTATGAAAAGCGTGAAGATGTGGAAAAGCTTCGCATTCTTCGCGCTTTGGATAAATCGTCCAATATATTTGATCAATCTTTGGATGTAACCTTTGATCGATATCTTCGTACGCCTGCAGAAATGGAACAATTGTATGATGCAGAAGATCTAGAAAACACCGATAGAATTGCCAGCCTTTGTAACGTACAAATGGCATTTCAAAAGAGCGATTTACCACGATTTGAAAATAAGCTGGGAATCAATTCAGAAGTTTATTTAAAAAAGCTTTGTATTGCAGGACTAAAAAAGCGATTAAACAATCAATTAAAAAGAGAATATGTAGATCGTTTGGAATATGAATTAAACACGATTATTAAAATGGGCTTTACCGATTACTTTTTAATTGTATATGACTTTATTCGTTATGCGAGAAGTAAAGATATTTATGTAGGTCCAGGACGTGGTTCTGCCGCTGGTTCATTAGTGGCGTATTGTTTAGGTATTACGCACATTGATCCTATCCAAAATCAATTGTTGTTTGAACGATTCCTAAATCCAGAACGTGTATCGATGCCCGATATTGATACCGATTTTCCAGATGATCGTCGTGATGAAGTGATTCAATACGTAATTGAAAAATATGGTAGAGAACATGTGGCACATATTGTGACATTTAATACATTAAAAGCGAAACAAGTATTGCGAGACGTTGCTCGTGTTACTTCCTTCCCGGTTCGCAGTGTGGATGAAATGACTAAGGCTATTCCTAATACACCGGGTATGACCCTTCAAAAGGCTGTACAAGAAATCCGTGCTTTTTCAGATCAGCTTAAGGCAAACCCAAAGAAAAGAGAACTTTTTGAATTGTGTTTACCATTAGAAGGCCTTCCAAGACACACTTCCTTACACGCAGCGGGAGTGGTTATGTCGGACCAACCGATTGAAAAAGTCTGTCCTTTGGTGCAAGTGGACGATCAGATTTTAGCTACCCAGTTTACGGCTGGATATCTAGAAGATTTAGGCTTGATTAAAATGGACTTTTTGGGCTTAAGAAATCTTACAACGATTGATAAGATCGTAAAAGAAATGGTCAGTCAGGGAACAACATTAAATCCTTTACATCTTCCTTTGGATGATGAAAAGACATATCGTTTGTTGTCTTCGGCAAATACGTTAGGTGTTTTCCAGTTGGAAAGTGAAGGAATCAAACAAGTTCTTCTTAAAATGAAACCAGCTTGTTTTGAAGACATTGCGGCAGTGTTGGCTTTATATCGTCCAAGTGCCATGCAAAATATTGACTTATTTATGGAACGCAGAGCCCATCCAGAAACCGTAGAATATCCACATCCTTTATTAGAACCGATTCTTAAAGAAACCTATGGAATTATGTTGTATCAGGAACAGATCATGCAGATTGCACAGGTAATTGGAAACTTTACATTAGCACAAGCGGATAATCTTCGTAAGGCGATGTCAAAGAAGAATCGTGATTTGATGGAGTCGTTTAAAGAATCTTTTATTCAAGGCGCGTATACACATAAATGTTCAACGAAACTCGCAAAAGAAATCTTTGCGACCATGGAACAGTTTGCGGAATATGGATTTAATAAAAGCCATAGTTATGCTTACAGTTTAGTGGCTTATCAGACGGCATATCTTAAGGCAAATTATCCACTATATTTCTATAAATCTATTTTGGATAGTGTAATTGGTGCAAGTGAAAAGACCAGTGAATATATTCATGAGTGTGCTCGACTAGGCATTGAAGTGAAACCTTGTCACATTCAATATTCAAAAGCAAGTTATGCGATTGAAGAGAATAGTCTTCGCATGCCTCTACAAGTGTTAAAGAATATTGGAAAAAGTATTTATCCTTCGATTTTAGAAGAAAGAAAAAAGGGACCGTTTGTAGATTTTATCGATGCGGTTGTTCGTCTTCATGGAAGAAAAATTGGCGATTCCCCACTCAGTATTTTAATTGATGGTGGAGCTTTGGATGATTTGGGATGCAATCGATATACAATGCGAGAAAATCTATCCAAGGTTACCAACTATGCCGATATCATCACAATCAAAAAAGAGGAAGAAACCTTATTCGATTACGAATTGGTTTCTAGACCTGCCTTATTGCAGATGAAAGAGGATCGTATGCTCAAGTCCAAACGCGAACTAGCTGTATATGGCTTCTATATCAGTGAACATCCGGTACAAAGCATTCGTAAAGAGAAATATCCACGTTCATTAACCATTCCTCAGGTGTTAGCATTAGAAGAAGGATATGTAGGTGTGGTTGGAAAGATTGTTGGCTTACGAACAATTAAGACCAAAAAAGGAGAAGATATGGCATTTATGAGTCTTGAAGATGAAACTTCAAGAATTGATGTGGTATTATTCCCTAAAATCTATAAAGCGTATAGTGTACTACTTGAACGAGATAAAATATGTTTTGTCGAAGCTAAAAAAGAAAGAGCGGGACAAAATGGACGTTCTTCACTTATTGCCAATAAATTAGAAATCGTATAGGTCAAGAAATCTTGGCCTTTTTCTTTTGTTGGTTGACTAAAAGAGCGAAAAGCGAGGATTGCCGTCCTCGCTTTTCATTAATCATGTTTTGTTGGTCTTCCGACAAGCTAATTATATCATTTCTATACTAGATTTCAAAAAATAATCAAAAGAATTTGTGGTATGTAAGATAAAAATAATAAGTGATTGTTAGAATCAAGGAGCATAGAAATATGTGCTACAAAAGGAGGCTAACATGAAAAAACATCATACTGGGAAACTGGCAATGATGTGATTTAAGGAGGACATCGGTATGGAGTATTTAGTGATTCTATATTTGATTCTTGTAGTAACATACAAGATGCTTTCACTTCGTAGAAGGAAATAGTCCATTTAATTCACAGTTTGTTAGTTTCCTAT
>JAGHTX010000175.1 GCA_018065105.1 Bacillota bacterium | reverse complement strand
AATCTGAAAAAAAGGAGCTGAATTATGAGAAAAATATTAAAAAAGATAGGGATATCATTGCTTGTGATTGTTACTGTATTCATTCTAGGTGTATTTGGTTTTAGTTACGCTGAAAATAATGGTTTATTCTATGATAAATTTAATATTGTATTTGATAACCAAACAAAGGAAGAAAAAATCGATGTTCAAACATATTTTGAAGATAAACCAATGACAGGGACAAGAATTACACCAGATCAAACAGAAATACGAGTTGTAAATGATAAATATACCAATCTAGATAATGTAGATATATCTACATTCGGACTTAAAGTGAGAGTGTACGATGATTCTATAAAGGATTTTGTAGGCGAAAGTGACATGTTATATATACCTGCTGAATATGGAGAAACATACCATGTTACGATTACTGGTGACAGAGAAAATGGCTTAACATTGGACTTAAATGAATAGAATTTAAGACAGTACGCTACATCAATAGTACTGATAATGCTCTTTTAGATGATATATGTCAGAAGGAAAAAATATGTTGAAGATATTAATGTTTCAAAAAGATCCAAAAAAGAATTATCAGGAGGCAATGAAAAATATAATTCTTCTTCCTCTATTTCTGTTTGGATATATGTTTATTCTATGGAAAATAGGATTGTTGAACATAACTCCAAAAATAATATATTTATGTTTAGGTGCAACACTAGTTGGTTTATTACTAGATTTTTTTCCTGCTAAAAATATGTTGAATGAGAAAAATGCAGATGTGCTTGAAAAAGCGTATAAGGTGGGCATCCGAGTAAATGCAGTATCATGCGTATTTCTTGTAATATTATCCTTTTTGCTCATTGGATGGGAGTCCATTGTATCTAGTGTGTTAATCATTTTCTTTACATATTATCGATATAAAGAAAATCAACAAGGGAAATAGACTTGATTATGAGCTATGTTAATTGTGGAGGTAGTCAAAATAGCGTATAATATGACTACCAAGACAGGAGGATACATTATGAAAAATGCTATTTCAATAAGACCATCAAAAGATTTAAGAAATAATTACGCACAGATTTCATTACTTACGCGGTCGAATCCTGTTGCTATAACAGTAAACGGAAAAGAAGATACTGTGGTTTTAAGTCATGAAGATTATATTGATCAAATCAACTATATTGCGGAATTAGAAGCAAAACTTGCTGTATACGTGCATCTAGCTCAAGGGGAAGATGATATTAAGTTAGGTAGAGTCCAAGAATTCAACGATGCTTTCGATGATTTATTGGATGAATTGGATACAGTTGAACTATGAGTTATAAATTATATTTCACGGATGTTGCAAAACAGGATTTGCGCGAAATAGGTTTTTATATTCTTCAGAAATCAAAAGATAAAGATGTTGCCAAAAGATTTATCAATGAATTAAGAAAGCAATGTAATAAAATACTAGATATTCCAAAAATTGGTTCAATTCCCAAAGATTATGTAATGAAAAGTGCTGGATATAGATACATTGTCTATAAAGGTTATTTAATTTTCTATAAAGTAGATGAGATCAAAAATAAAATTTATGTAGTTTCAGTTTTCAATGAGAAGAAAGATTACATGCGTGTAATGAAAAAATATATCTAAAATAGTATGAAAAATTCAAAACTCTTGGATAGTCGATAAATAAAGGCTTTCTGAGAGTTTTTTATTATTTTCTCTAAAACATCTTCAACAAAATACTAAGATGCGTCCTAAATGAAAGTCCAACATAGATCAAAATGATAGGCAAAGCTTTAAAATGATATAATGGATACAGATGTAAGGAGAATAAATATGAGAAGATTATTAACATTTCTATTTTCAGCACTTCTTTCTTTTAGTTTAACTGCTTGTAGTAATAATTCTGAAGTTACAAGCAATCCTGTTTCCCAAACAAGGGAATTAAGAGTTATGAAACTTACAGATGAATATATAATAGAAGATTCTGAAATTTTGGATGCCTTTAATGAACTCTTTGAAAAAATGTGGAAGATTACAGAAACAAGTGAGGAAGTTGTATTTCTTGGTGATACTCCTTATGAAATAGAAGGAGATATAATTCTTCAGGATGCGGATAAGCAATTGTCTTATTGTTTCTTTGAATCCCATTCGGATTCCTATCTGAGTGATGTCAAAAACGTAATCTATATCGTTTTATCCAAAGATAATAATAGTAAAGGATATTTTGTGCTAGAAGGAACGGAGCTTCATCATGAGATAGAACAATTGATCAAATGTATTTAAATGAAGGATGTTTATTTTTCATATTAAGCTTAAAAATTTTATTCGATAGAAGAAGGCAAAACATTACAGCCTTCTTTTTCTTCTTGAAAAAATTGAGCACATGCATGTTTCATAATGGTTCTTTCTTCATAATTTACTTATTTCAAAAGTCAACAAAATTAAGGTAACGTTAAGAAAAGTAGAGATGAATATTAAGACTTAAACGTTATTCTATGCTTGTAAAAAAGGAAAAGAACTGAAAAAAGTTCGTGGAGGAATTTATGCCAAAGTTATTAGCTGCTTTATTACCAGTCGCATTAGTATTTGGATGCGTAGGATGTAAAAGAGAAAGCGGTACAATAGATGGAGCTTCAAAGGAACAAGCTGAAGAAATGATTGGACAAGTAGATGCTCCAGAATATGATCAATTAGACGAATTCTTAGATTCGCATCTAAAACAGGATTCTAAAGATGATGAAGATCATGGGGAAACAAACCAAACTACAACATCTTCTTTTTCCTTCCATATCTCGTTTTAGAGATTAAATGAAAATGTTTGAATATCTATGGAAGTAAAAAAAATAAACAAGAATTAAAGGAGAGTACAAAAATGGAAAGAAAAGAATTAAAAGAAAATGAATTAACGGAAGTAGCTGGTGGAAGACGTGTTGAATTGAACAGAAACATCGTTGCCAAAACCCACTATCATGAATTTGTTGAATTAACAAAGTTGATTCTAAGTTTTATGAGAAAAATTGTCTAACCATTGAATGATTTGAATAAGCGGGGCGAGTACATAATACTCGGCCTTTTTAATTTAAGGAAACGTTAAGAATAAATGTAGTGAATATTTAGAATACTTCGCTATTCTGTTCTCGTAAAAGGAAAGAGAGCTGAAAGAAAGCTCTAGAGGAAAAAATATATGAAAACTATGGAATGTCCACATTGTGGAGCAATGTTAACAATCGATGAAAACAAGGAATATGGTGTATGTGAATACTGTGGATCTAAAGTAAATTTTGAAGAGGATCGTTCCACAAATTATATTGTAGATGAAGTAGAAAGCGAAAAAGCTGAACACAAAAACAACAAACAAAAAAAGAATATTGGAACTATTGTAGCTGCATTGTTTGTTTTATATGTCTTGATTCGTGTTTTCATCTTTGATGACTTTATGTTACCTATCATGCTTATGGCACTTGCAGTTATTGTTGGTCCAATTGCACTAATTTTGATTACAAGATTACACAATAGACCTGAAAGAAGCATAAGTGAAAATATGGAAGAAGGAATTGAATATCCATTAGGAGCTGTAGGTGATTTCAAACACATGACTTATCGTGAAGTCGAAAACGTGTTAAGACGATCTGGATTTACAAACATAACATGTGTAGGTAGTCATTCTTTCTTCAACTCGGATTATGTAAATGAAATCTTAGTAGATGGCAAATATGTATGGATCTTAGGAAATCGAATTTTTCCAGCCGATGTTCCTATCTTGGTAAGATATTAGTTGAAACTGTTAAATGTTTGATATACAAATCAACAATAAATATTACACTCTAGATCGATTTAAAGAAAGATACGATAAGAAATTAAGGAAAGCTTATTTAGAAGGACGGTATGGCGCTATTCCAGTATTTAAACAATTTTTATTTTAA
>JAGHTX010000090.1 GCA_018065105.1 Bacillota bacterium | reverse complement strand
ATTTCAAAAAATAATCAAAAGAATTTGTGGTATGTAAGATAAAAATAATAAGTGATTGTTAGAATTAAGGAGCATAGAAATATGTGCTACAAAAAAGGATAACACGAAAAAAAACATCATACTGGGAAACTGGCAATGATGTGATTTAAGGAGGACATCGATATGGAATACTTAGTGATTCTATATTTGATTCTTGTAGTAACATACAAGATACTTTCACTTCGTAGAAGGAAGTAGTTCTCTTTAGTCATCCATTGTTAGTTTCCTATAAAGTAGCGAAAAGCGAGGATTGCCGTCCTCGCTTTTCTTAATTCATCCATTGTTAGTCTTGCAACAAATTAATTATATCATTTCTATACTAGATTTCAAAAAATAATCAAAAGAATTTGTGGTATGTAAGATAAAAATAATAAGTGATTGTTAGAATAAAGAAGCATAAAAATATGTTCTATTTGAAGAGAATGGATATTGTGGTTCTATATTTGAAATTACATAGGTATATATCATTTTGAATTGTGTAAATACAATAACTTCATTACAATAAAGAATATGAGTGAATTAATTATGTATATTATGGCCTTTGGGGCATTATTAGGTGGTTTAGATCAAATACTTGGGAATCGGTTTGGATTAGGAAAAAAATTTGAAGATGGATTTCATCTATTAGGACCAACCGCATTATCCATGGTAGGAATTATTTGCTTGGTACCATTACTGAGCCAGGGAATTCAGTTGTTGCTGGTGCCATTGTATCAACGTATAGGTCTAGATCCAGGAACACTAGGTGGAATACTTGCAATCGATATGGGAGGTTATCAACTTTCTAAATCGTTGGCAGGTTCTCAAAATATCGGTTTATATTCCAGTATCTTTGTATCGGCTACTTTTGGTTGCACCATTTCTTTTACTATTCCAGTGGGTATGGGAATGGTAAAAGAAAAAGATAAACCAGTTTTTGCGAAAGGAATTTTAATTGGACTTGCGACCATGCCTGTAGCTTTACTAGTTGGAGGTTTGTTTTCTGGGCTATCGTTTATAACTCTATTGATTCAAAGCAGTCCTATCTTTTTATTTTCTATTCTTTTAGGTATAGGAATAATTAAATATCAGGAGTTAAGCATAAAGCTCTTTACTATCTTTTCTAGAGGGATTCAAATCATTAGTACTATAGGGATTGCTCTAGGCGCTTTTCAGTATATGAGTGGAATAAACTTACTTCTTGGATTGGGTTCTATAGAAGAGGCAATGAAAGTGGTATCCAGCATTGGGATTGTGATGTTGGGAAGTTTGCCTATTGCCCATATTTTACAACTTCTTTTAAAAAAGCCACTTGAATGGATCGGTAAACAAACAAAAATGAATTCAGCGAGTGTAACGGGAATATTGGTGAGTATGGTCAGTGCAGTTGCTTTGATTTCTATGATTCAAGATATGGATGAAAGAGGAAAGATTATAAATGCGGCTTATTTGGTCAGTGCTACTGCTTTACTAGCAGCACATCTAGGATTTACCTTTGGTGTCGAACCTTCTATGGTTATGCCATTATGCGTAGCCAAATTTTTAGGTGGATTTACTTCAATCCTTGCAGGATATTACTTATCAAGAGGTGAATCATGCGAATAGTCTGTTTAGGAGATTCCAACACAAAAGGATTGGATCCTCGAAGTTTTATTTATGAAGAGTATGAATATCCATGGCCAAGGTTGTTGGAAAAAAGATTGAACCAAACTGTAATCAATGAGGGAGAACATGGGCAATGTGTCTACTCTATGAAAGAGGAATATGAATATTTAGATTCTATTCTAAGAGCAGATGACATGATTGTATTGATGTTAGGAACCAATGACTTGTTAAAAGATAGAAATCTATCTTTAATCGAACAAAGACTGGATCAATTGGTCAATTATCTTCAGGCCTATTCTTGCCTTCTTATTTGTCCTGTGGATGTAAAAGGAAAATCTTTAGTAGAAGTGTATCAATCGGTTTCTAAAAAGTATCAAATCCCTTTTCTAAATGCGAATATGTGGAATATCCAGATTAGCTATGACGAAGTTCATTTTACGCAAGAAGGGCATGAGAGTATTGCGAAAGAGCTGGCGCAATACCTAAAGACTGTATTTATGAATTTATAAGTTTCTTTCATGTTGATACCAAATTTTCTTCTTTTTACTTTTATCCGGAATGATATATAATTTAAGAAAGAATACATACATACAAGTGAATTGAAAAGAAGGTGAATTACATGAAAAAGACAGTTATTACAGTTTCTCGTGAGTATGGTAGTGGTGGACATAATATTGCCAAAGCCTTAGCTGAAAGATTAGGGTACACATATTATGATGAATTGTTGTTGGAAAAGGTAGCCGAAAATACGATGCTTCCAGAAAACTATATTAAAGAATATGGGGAATACGAAGTAAAACCAAATATCTTCAGCGATATCTTTATGTCAAAATCTAGCAGTCAGGGAAAAATGTATACGTACTTATTTAATGAACAAAAGAAAGTTATTGAAGAGATTGCTGATAAAGGAAATTGTGTCATTGTTGGTCGTAGTGCAGATTTCTTCTTAAAAGACAGAGAAGATACATTGAATATTTTCATCTTTGCGGATATGCCATTCTGTGTTGGTAGAACAATGATGAAAGAAAATTTAAAAATCGAAGAAGCAAGAAAACGAATTGCGGATATGAATGAAAAGAGAAGACTAAGCTACAAACGTTGTACAAAACAAGAATGGGGTGCTAGAAATAATTACGATGTATTACTAAATAGCTCACATTTAGGCATTGATGGTTGTGTAGACTTCTTAGAAGAAATTATAAAAAATTCTAAATAATAGTTTGAGAATGTGCAATTTTGTACATTCTTTTTTCTTGAGATGTAAATAACATAAAAAATGTAAAGTAACAAAATATATGTTACAATAATAAAAAATATGTTACTTATAGGAGATTTGTATGAATATATTCGGAATGGAATTTAAAGTTGAAAAGTTAGAAAAAGAAAAAGGTTTAGCGTTATATTTAACGGCGAATAGAAACTTTTATAGATATTCCTGGGAAGATTATTCATTTATAGCGATAGAATTATCCGAAAATGAAAAATTTGGAAGTGTGGCATTACAAAAACAAAAATCTATATATGAGCAACACTTCTCAAGTGATATTTGTTACGTATTTACATGTTTGACAAATCAACAGCGAGATGTACTAGTGGAAAAGATTATACCTTTTATATGTTTTCCAAATCATTTGTATCTTCCATTTTTAGGCATTATGATGAGTAATCGCTTTAAAAAGAAAAAAAGAGTTAATGTAGAAAAGATGATGCCAGCTACACAGTGTTTGTTTTTATATTTAATGTACAATAGAGAAGATCATCCTATTAAGAAAAGTTTTGCGGCTAAAAAACTCAATTTAACAAAAACCACAATTACCCGGGCATCCTCTCAATTGGTTGAAATGAAATTGATACGTGAGGAAAATCATGGAACAGAAATATACATGATACCTTTGTATAGAGGGAAAACTCTTTACGAAAAGGCATTGCCTTATTTAGTAAATCCGATTCAAAAAAAGGTATATGTCCGGCAATATAATTCTGACCTATGTTTTTTATCAGGAGAGAGTGCATTAGCTCAAAAAACTATGTTAAATCATCCAAAAATTCAAGAATATGCTATAGATAAGAAAAAAATTAACCAAGATGAATTAATAGAAATAGATGTTCAATGGGAAAATAGCGATAATGTTGTTTTGATCCAGTTGTGGAAATATGATCCATCTCTATTTTCCGTAAATGGAGTAGTTGATCCTATTTCTCTAGCTATGACATATAAAGATAATTACGATGAACGAATTATGGGTGAATTAGAAACTTATTTGGAGGAATATGAATGGTAGATGGAATAGAATTATTTCGTAATGCTTTTGCAAAATATCCAGATTGTTACACGATAATTGGTGGCGCAGCTTGTGATATTCTTATGTCAAAGACAGATAATTTATTTCGTGCAACGAAAGATATAGATATGATTTTAATATTGGAAGATAAATATCCGGATTTTGGTAAGGCATTTTGGGATTTTATTAAAGAAGGAGAGTACAGATGTGGCTGGAAATCGAGTGAAAAGGCTCACTATTATCGTTTTACAGAACCAAAAAGAGGATACCCTTCACAAATTGAATTGTTTTCAAGAAATCCAGGATATCATTTGAATATTGAGGAAGGAATTATCCCAATTCATATAGATGATGAGACCTCAAGCTTATCGGCAATACTTTTAAATGACGCGTATTATTCATTAATGATGAATGGGAGAACTGTAGTAGATGATATATGTGTCCTAAAGCCAGAATATTTAATCCCTTTTAAGATGTTTGCCTGGTTAGATTTATCAGAAAAAAAAGAAAAATGGAGAATTTGTGAAAGGGACGGACCTGAAAAAACATAAATATGATGTTTTTCGTTTACTTCAAATAATAAATTTAGATCAAAAAGTGGAGACAGAGGGAGAAGTAAAAAACAACATTTTACAATTTATTGGACGAATGGAAAATGAAGAACTACCTTTAGGCCAACTCGATCTTCCTTTTGAAAAAGAGGAAGGAATTCAATTTTTAAAAGAAATCTATATTTAAAAAGAGAGATGTTTGAAATCTCTCTTTTCTTGTATTAGTCGATTAATGTAGGATTTTCATCCACTACCCAAGGAAGTCCACAACGGTTTAATTCTTCCATAAATGGATCTGGATCAAATTCATCCACTGTATAAACTCCTGGACGTTTCCACAATCCTTTTAACAACATTTCTGTACCAATCATTGCTGGAACTCCAGTTGTATAAGAAATGGCTTGGGATTCCACTTCTTTGTAACATTCTTGGTGGTCACATACGTTATAGATATAGATGCTTCTTTCTTTACCATCTTTGATTCCAGTGAAGATGCATCCAATATTTGTCTTACCAACAGTACGAGGACCTAAGGAAGCTGGATCTGGTAATAATTCTTTTAAGAATTGAATTGGAACGATTTTTTGTCCATTGAAATCGATTGGAGTAGTGCTTAACATTCCTACGTTTTCTAAACATTTCATGTGTGTTAAATAGCTTTGTCCAAAAGTCATGAAGAAACGGATACGTTTAACACCTGGAATGTTTTTAGCTAATGATTCGATTTCTTCGTGGTGTAATAAATACATGTCTTTCATACCTACTTGGTCAAAGTCGAATTCACGTTTGATAGACATAGCTGGAATTTCTACCCAGTGTCCATTTTCCCAGTAAGAACCAGGTGCACTTACTTCACGTAAGTTAATTTCTGGGTTGAAGTTTGTGGCAAATGGATATCCATGATCTCCACCATTGCAGTCTAGGATATCGATTGTGTGGATTTCATCAAAGTAGTGTTTTTGCGCATACGCTGTAAATACCGAAGTAACACCTGGATCAAATCCAGTTCCTAAGATACCAGTAATTCCAGCTTCTTTGAATTTGTCCATATAAGCCCATTGCCAAGAGTAATCGAAGTATGCAGAGAATCCTAATTCTTCGCAACGTTTTTCGTAGATAGCGCGCCATTCAGGATCGTTAGTATCTTCGGCTTCATAGTTAGCTGTATCGATATATGGAACCTTACATTCTAAACAAGCATCCATGATCGCTAAATCTTGGTAAGGTAATGCTAAGTTTAATACGGCATCTGGATTGAATTCTTTAATAACACGAACAATGTCTGCTACATTGTCTGCATCAACTTTTGCGGTAGAGATTTTTGTTTGTGTTTTTGATTGTAATTTTTCTTTTAGAGCATCGGCTTTGCTGACAGTACGAGTCGCAATGCAGATTTCTTCAAATACATCACTGTTTTGGCAACATTTGTGGATAGCTACAGAAGCTACTCCTCCACATCCAATAATTAATACTTTTCCCATAGTTTTTCTCCTTTTATTTCATAAGTTCTAATAGTGCTTCTCGTACTACTTTGCAGGCACAAGCTGTAGAAGCGCCACTTGTGTCTAAGTTTGGAGCCAATTCATTTACATCCATACCGACAATGTTTAATTTCGAAATCACTGTGTGCATGGCTTGTAGTAATTGTTGGAATGTGACTCCACCAAATTCAGGGGTTCCTGTTCCAGGAAAATAAGAGGGATCTAGTACATCTAGATCGATAGTGAAATAAACGGGCTTGCCAACTAAACTATCTACCACTTCTTCCAATCCATCAAAACTGAATTTGTGAAGATCTGTATGTTCTTTGGCCCATTTAAATTCCACTCTTTCACCAGAACGAATTCCGAATTGGTGAATACGGTTGTCTCCTATGATGTCATGGCATCGACGGATTACGGAAGCATGTGATAATTTGACACCCAAATATTCATCTCTTAAATCGGTGTGGGCATCAAAATGGATCATGCATACATCTGGGTATTTTTTTGCGATAGCTCGCATTGTACCTAAAGTAACTAAGTGTTCTCCTCCAATCATGAAAGGGATTTTTTCGTCATCTAAGATAGTTTGACAACGTTCTTCAATCGCAGCTAAAGCTTTGTTTGAATCTCCCATAGGGATTTCAATGTCTCCACTATCGAAAATGCAATAGTCTTCTAAATCTTTGTCCTGGTAAGGAGAGTAGGTTTCCAATCCATACGATTCATTGCGAATGGTAGTGGATGCGAAACGTGTTCCTGGTCGATACGAAGTGGTTGAATCAAATGGGGCTCCAAATAAGACAACACTTGCATCTTCGTATTCGGCATCGCAACCGATAAAATTAACAATATTTTTATTCAACATCTTTTAATAGCTCCTCTACATATACCGGTAAAGCGAATACACCTTGGTGTAATCGAGTTGCATAATAGCGTGTATTAATTTTTCTTTCATTCCAAATGTGTGCCTGAATATCATACAAAGGGTGATATTTTTTTGAGGCAAATCCAAACAACCAATGTCCAGAAGGATAAGAAGGAATGCATGCCTGGTAACATTTACTAATTGGGAAGGTACGAATAATACGCTTGTGCATATATTGACATTGGTTGGCTTCGTCTTTATAGAATGGACTTTCATGTTGATTGACCATGATTCCATCTTCTTTTAATGCATTATAACAGCTTCCATAAAATTCGGTTGTAAAGTATCCTTCTTGAGAAATTCCATAAGGGTTTGGAGAATCGACTATAATCAAATCGTATTCATTAGAAATCTTACGGATGAAACGAAGTCCATCTTGTGGATATACGTGCACTCTTTCGTCTTCTAAGGAAGCGGAAAGTCTTGGAAAGAATTCATGACAAACTTCAATCAATTGTCGATCTTGTTCAACAACATCGATTTGATCCAATTCTGGATATTTTAATAATTCACGAACAATTCCTCCATCGCCTCCACCAAATACTAAGACTTTACGAACGTTTGGATGAACGGCCATAGGTACGTGTACCATCATTTCACGATAGATAAATTCATCTTTTTCAGTAAACACGATATCATCATCACAAACTAAGATTTTTCCATATTGTTTGGTTTGGATGATGTCGATTTTTTGATAATCACTGACACCACTGTATAATTGTTTTTCAACGAGAATCCCTAATTTTACACCATCGGTTTGCTCGTCGTAGAACCACATATCCATGTTACCCGGCCTCCTTAATTACATTTAGATTTTTGACTTCTGGATCTTCTGGACCGGTAATGGAACATCCTTTTTCTTTGGCATATACAATGTAGTCTAGAATTTCCTGGGTAATTTCTTCTCCGGGAGCTAAAATAGGAATTCCTGGAGGATAACACATTACGAACTCGCTGCAAATTCTTCCAATGGTTTCTTGAATCGGAATTAATTCCTTATCGGCATAGAAAGAATCTTGCGGCGTCATTAATACTTTAGGGTTGATATATTCTTGGCTCATTAGGCCACTTTTTTCTTTTCCAAAACGACGCTTAATATCCGCCAAGGCACTTACTAAACGTTCAATTTCTTGAATACGATCTCCTACGGAAATATAAGCTAGGATGTTTCCTAAATCTCCGAATTCGATTTGAATATCGTAATCATCACGAAGAATGTCGTATACTTCAATACCAGCTAATCCGATATCTAGGGTATTAACAGAAAGCTTCGTAACATCGAAGTCGTAAATAGAACTTCCGTTCACTAATTCTGTGGAATAGGCATAGTAACCACCAATTTTATTGATTTCATCGCGTGCATATTGCGCTAATTCTTTGACTTTTTCAAAAGCCTTTTCTCCTCGCAAAGCAAGATTTCTTCTTGAAATATCTAAAGAAGACAACAATAAGTAAGATGCGCTTGTAGTTTGCGTCAGATTTATAATTTGACGAACATATCCAACATTCATATCTTTTCCTAACAACATGAAGGAACTTTGGGTTAAGCTTCCCCCGGATTTGTGCATACTGACACTGGCCATGTCGGCTCCAGCTGCCATCGCCGAAATGGGCAAATCTTTACCAAAATAGAAATGGGTACCATGGGCTTCGTCCACTAGCACTTTCATGCCGTATTCATGTCCTACGTTTACGATGGTTTGTAAGTCAGAACAAATTCCATAATACGTTGGATTATTCACAAGAATCGCTTTTGCGTCAGGATTCTCTTTGATGGCATTTAATACATCCTGGGTTTCCATTCCTAAAGAAATTCCTAATCGGTGATTGACTTTAGGGTTTACATATACCGGAACGGCTCCACATAAAACAAGGGCATTGATTGCACTTCTATGCACATTTCTTGGCAGGATGATTTTTTCTCCACGCTTACAAACCGAAAGGATCATACTTTGTACAGCACTGGTTGTTCCACCGACCATTAAAAAGGCATAAGCAGCTCCAAAGGCTTCAGCCGCTAATTGTTCGGCTTCTTTGATTACAGAAACGGGGTGGCATAAGTTATCTAAAGGCTTCATAGAATTGACATCAATACTTACACATTGTTGTCCTAATAGTTCGACTAATTCTGGATTTCCTCTTCCGTGTTTGTGTCCTGGGACATCGAAGGGTACTACTCTTTGTCGTCGAAATTTTTCAAGAGCTTCATAAACGGGTGCTCTATTTTGATTCATAAAACTTCCTCCCTAAAGAAAAAAAACACAAGCGTACATAAACACTTGTGCTAACTCCTCTTCTTATTCGTCTTTTATTAATACTAATAAATTGTTAATAATGATTTGGGTGGGAATGCCAGAGTCTATATAGCGAATACTTTACTTTTACTACTCTTATTGACCGTTTCACAAGTTGTGTTAGGTAAAAATTAACTTATAAAATTTGAGCTTTTAACTCAATCAATAATGTAACAACGTTACTCATATTTGCATGGCTTTCACCACACGAAAGACACTATACACGTTTTGAAAGCGTTTGTAAATGTTTATTTAAATAAATTTTTTGTTTAATAAAGTAAACTTAATATATAAGGAAAAGTGTATGAGGAAATAATGAAAATAATGTTTGACGAATGGACATTAATAGTATAAACCACTTTTGTTGCAGACTCTGTAATCGGTCAAGCAACCGCACAAAAGAGGTCATTCAAGAAGCTTAGGCTCACCTTAATGGCGAGTATATAGATTACTGTAAAGGAGGAGCACAAATGTACGCTATTATTGAAACAGGTGGAAAACAAATCCGCGTTGAAGAAGAAGCTGTAATTTTCGTAGAAAAATTAGATGCTGCAGAAGGGGATACTGTTACTTTTGATAAAGTGTTATTTGCTGATGGAAAAATCGGTAAACCTTACGTAGAAGGTGCAACAGTTACTGGTGTTGTTGAAAAACAAGGTAAAGGTAAAAAAATTACTATCATCAAATACAAACCTAAAAAATCATCATCTCACCGTAAACAAGGTCACCGTCAACCATATACAAAAGTTGTGATTAAATCAATTGAGGCTTAGTTATGGTTCTTGTCACTGTTAATTTGTGTGATCAGGAGATTTCGAAAATTACGATTCGAGGTCATGCAGATTCAGTCAATGATGATGCACAATACGATATGGTATGTGCAGAAGTCAGCGCCGTAAGTGTGGGCGTATTAAATAGTATCGATGAGATTTGTGGCGAAGATTGTTGTGATATCGTAATGGAATCCGGAAATGTTGAAATTTCTGTAAAAAAATCTTCTTCAGATTTACAAATCATACTAAGAACACTTAAAATACAATTGGACACAATTGCATATTCAAATAAAGCTTTTATTAAGGTAAAAGTTCAAAAAACAAAAAAAGTAAGGAAAGCCGAGGTGTAAGACATGAAATATGTATTAGATAACCAGTTATTCGCGTCTAAAAAAGGGGTAGGTTCTACTAAGAACGGTCGTGACTCTGAATCAAAACGTTTAGGTGCAAAATTAGCTGATGGTCAAACATGCCATGCAGGTAGTATCATTTACCGTCAACGTGGAACTAAGATTCATCCAGGTACTAACGTAGGTCGCGGTGGCGACGACACATTATTTGCATTAGTAGATGGTGTTGTTAAATACGAACGTCTTGGAAAGGATAAAAAGAAAGTTTCTGTTTATCCACAAGCTTAGTAATAAGTATTTTAGATCCCGTTAAGGGGTCTTTTATTTCGCAAAAAATAGATTTATATAGAAAGGAGCCTTAGTATGTTTGTTGATCAAGTCAAAGTACACATTAAAGCTGGAAAAGGTGGAGATGGAATTGTATCTTTCCGCCATGAAAAGTATGTAGAATTTGGAGGACCTTTCGGAGGAGATGGTGGCGATGGAGGAAATGTTGTTTTTAAAGCCGACCCAGGAATGACAACACTTCTTGATTTACGTTATCACCGTAAATTGATCGCAACCCCTGGTGAAAAGGGAAAAAATAAAAAAATGCATGGTGCGAATGGAGAAGACAAGATTGTTAAGGTTCCATTAGGTACGATTGTTAAAATTGCCGAAACGGGACAAATCGTAGCGGACTTAACACAACCTGGACAAGAACAAATTGTTGCCCATGGTGGAAAAGGAGGAAGAGGAAATTTCCACTTCCGTTCTGCTCGTAATACAGCACCTAAATACGCTGAAGATGGTCGTGTTGGAGATGAGTTCGATGCGATTGTAGAACTTCGTGTATTAGCCGATGTAGGATTGGTAGGATTCCCAAGTGTGGGGAAATCAACTTTATTAGATGCCGTTTCTCGTGCAAAACCAGAAATTGCAGATTATCCATTTACTACCATTGCTCCAAATGTTGGGGTAGTGCAAGTAAAAGATGGTCGAAGCTTCATTATGGCCGATCTTCCTGGATTGATTGAAGGGGCTAGTGAAGGAAAAGGATTGGGGCACCAGTTCTTAAAACACATTGAAAGATGTCGTGTAATCATTCACGTATTGGACATGGGTGCAAACGATGGTCGTGATCCATTAGAAGATTATGAAATCATTAACGAAGAACTTCGTAGCTATCATTTGCGTTTGATGGAACGTCCACAAATTGTGATTGCCAATAAGATGGACCTAGAAGCAGCAGAAGAAAACCTAGCTCGCTTTAAGGAAAAATATCCAGATATTCCTGTGTATCCAACAACTACCATTATTCATGAAGGATTGGATATTGTTCTACAACAAGCTGCCAACCTTTTAGAAACAACACCAGCTTTCCCAATTATGGACGAAGAAGGCCAAGATACAGGTGTTGTGTATACATTCAAGGAAAAAGTCAAAGATATTGTAATCGAAGAAACAGAACCAGGTTATTGGACAGTTTCTGGTCCAAAGGTAGAAAAGGCATTCAATATCGAAAAGTTGAATACTGAAGAAGATTACTACAACTTTGCCAACAAGATGCGATATATGGGAATCGACAATGCACTTCGTGAAGCCGGATGTCAAGATGGGGACACAGTTCAACTTTGTGGATTTGAATTTGAGTTTATCGAAAATTAAAAAAAGTTGGAAATAGAAAGAAATAGAAAGTCGTGTGAATTGTATTTCACTCGGCTTTTTTTTATGATATATTATCAAAAGGTGATATAAAAATGAAAAAAATATTAGTTGGATTAATATCGGCGAGTTTATGTTTTAGTATAATGCAGCCTGTTATGGCTTTCGAAAACACAAACTTGATACAAGCGAAGAAAAACACACAAAAAAATATAGTGGATGGCATTTATAATATCCAAGAAGATGGGCAATGCTTAGAAATAGAAGGGGATAATATTGCTTTTAGAAATCCACTAGAAAAGGCAAAGACACAAAAATGGGTTTTTGCACAAGCAGATGATGGTGAGTTCGCAATTATCTCATTAGGAACAGGCTATTGTTTTGGTATATCTGGTAAAAAAGATTTAGATAATGCTGAGATTTCATTTTCACCATATAGAGGGAAGAGTGCCCAAGGTTGGAATTTGAAAAAGGAGAAAAATGGAGAATTTAGTATTCGCTCCGTCTTGGATCCGACTTATGTCCTTTCTTTCGATGAGGGTGCTTCACCAAGTCTAGTAAAAGAGGATACAGAAACCCCAACTTATACGATTTCATATGTTCGAGAT